>NZ_JAQXUZ010000001.1:0-167335 GCF_029224645.1 Mogibacterium kristiansenii | reverse complement strand
GACATAGTGTAGTCCTCCTTTCTGGTTCCGTCATCCAAAAGGTATAAAAATTATACAAAACGGAGGTATTAAAAGGAACACTATGAGCTGTGGATTTATGGATAACCGGCGTAGGGTCATGGAAAAGCGTGTGGACAGACATAGCTGCCCACACGCTTTTCCACAACCCTGACAGGAAGCCGGTTACCCACAAGCTCCACAGCTGCTACGACTACTATCCACTTCCATCAAATGAAAAAGACAGCGCAACTGTTTTGCAAAAGTAACTTCTTGTCTGGATTTGCAAATTTAAAATCCAGTGCTGCCATAACAAAAGCAGAACTTACTTTTTCAATTCAGGTTTTAAACGGTATGGCGGTTCTTTGATGCAAATACGCCATGAATAACGCCATGATTAACGCCAATGGTAAAAATGGCGATAATCATGGCGTTAAAGTGCCATTTAATGGGTGTATCCCCAAAAGGGTGTAACCCAAAAGTCTGTAAATAGGATTCGTATGGTGCAGAACTTACTTTTTCAAGTCAGTTAAGTTTCGCTAAGTTTCACTTCTATAGGTGTTTATGCTAATCTAAATTTAGGTCATATGGCTCATTGAAAATTAGGTCACTCCAAGGCCGTTTGGTTATCGGCTATACAGTACTTTTTCTAAAGAGAAAAAACAGTGAATTTAAGTTTCGCTAAGTTTCACTGAGTGAGAAGCCCCCATGCTTAAGCCATACTCATCAAGCCAGGTGCCAACCGGTCAAAATTTACTTTCTAAAGCAATCGTACACGCCGGAGATGTTCCGGCGGAGCGTTTCAATCCGGCCGATGGTCGCATGCAACTCAGCGATGAGCGCTTTTTCTTTTTCGGCAATTCGTTTCTGCTTTTCCGGGTCGATGGCATCGTATTGCAATTCACAGAGCTGCTTCGGGTTAATGGCAAAAATCGTACTGCCGGTCTGTGCAACGCGGAGGCACAAGTTGCCGTCATCACTGTCGAAGAATGCTTTTAGGTAATAAGGCTCTAAAGTGTCGTTGCATCTTACGACAATGAGATTCCCCGTCACGATAATATTTCGATTCTTGATATTTTCCGCAACGGCCGTGCTGATTTTGGTTCCCCGAGCGGAGATAATTACATCGCCGTCTTGAAGCATGTATTTCTTGTACTTTTCAATTCTGTCAATATGCACTTCCACAAGTTCTTCATCCATGTAGCCGTTGCTGATGTTGGCCAGATTCAGGAGATAGCCGTTTGGTGCCTTGCCGCAGAGATTCGACATTTCTTTCTGCTTATCGGACGTAATCTGAGCCCCTCTGAAAATGTCTCGGGTTCCTTCGGAAAGCTTCCGAGCGTTGGTAAAACAAACTTTTTCATCCAGAACGTACCGCATCGGGTCGAAGGAGTAGGTGTTATCCGCAATCGTCCGAGGCGCAACTTCAATATAGTCGTCGGAAGGACGGTTTTCGTCCTCAAGATTAGCACCTCCGTTAAAATACAGGTCCAAGATGCGGTCCCTTTCGGTGGTCGTAAGCACATTCCGGAATTTTATTTTTTCATAATAAGAAGCGGCGTTCACCATCTTGATGCGATTGTTGTTCTCGCTCAACACCAGCATGGCGATTTGGATGCCGGTATTCATGAGCAGGCCTTCCGGCAATAAAACGACGCCTTCCAGCGTTCCCGATTCCAGCAGCTCTTTCCGGAATTCTTTTTCGGATTCCAAATATAACAGGCTTGCGCGGATGAAAGCAATTCCTTTGCCGCCTTTCTTCAGCATCTTTCGCATTGCCCGGATGTACGCCCATTCGGAAGAGTGAACGGAAACGCGCTTTGCTGTTTTTTCATCAAACAATCCGCATGACAGAAGCTGCTTGGATTCGAGCCGCTGCTTTATCGGCATGTGGCAGAAAACGGCATCGTACTGAGGAAGTTCCGGATTGCGGAAATCCATATCGAATACATCTTCACAGCGAATGTGGTTCATATCCCGATTCAGAATGAGCATTTTCATCCGGGCCACGATTGCGTCCTCTTGTTTGATCTCTATGCCGTGGAGCTCGCCGGCTTTTTCGTGGATTGCGGTTTCGGTCAGAAATACACCTTGGCCGCAGCCGATATCCATTACGGTCTTGGATTCGGAAGGGGCAAAAACCGCTGTGGCGAGTTTCTCGATATCTCCGTTTGTGTAAGACCCGTAGATTTCATTATCCCGATTCCGGTAAGCGGTTACAAAATCAGGCACATCGATGTCATCGATGGTGTCCAGTGTTTCTCGAATTCTCTGCGTGTCTTTTTCAGCGGCAAACAGATTGCGGAAGATGAATGTGAGAATGTCCCGATGCTCCGGACGCACTGCGGTATTTAATGTTTCATGCGCTTCCGAAAGCGTATCCTGTGCCAATGCGTCATCCAGCGCTTTCCGCTCTAAAATTCGATTCAACGCGAGCACGCCGAATGTAATTTGGTTCTGAATGTCCGATTTGATATTTTTCAACATGATTGACCTCCTAAAAAAAAGCTTGGTATTTGATAACCTAAATTTAGCATAGGCGACCGCGGCCGTCAAGAACTTTTTGGTATTTAATAACCTAAATACTACAAAGCGACGTTTTTTGCCTTTACGGATTTTTCAATAAATACTATAATTAAAGCAATCTCAGTGTTCGGATGAGTATAGAAAAGGGGCGTATGATGAAATATGAAAATATTAAAAATCCCAATGAGCTGGAGTTCGCTGTGTTTTGCATTGAAAATGTAGCGAAAAAGTTGGGTGCGGATGCAGCGCGGGTCTATCTGGCATTTACCGAAAAGAGTGATATCCTGTACGGTTACATCGTGCCGGAATATGAAGTGCTGCATACCCAGAGCCGTGAATATATCGTGGACGACATCCTTGATGTGATGAAAGAAAGGGGCGTGGAGGTATGATGGCAAATCCGATTTTACTCCAGAAAAAATATGCTCGCGTCATTGAGTGCTTTGCCAAACAGCAGGGAATTTCATTGGACGAAGCATTGGATTTATTTTATCGTTCCGAAGTTTACCAATTAATGCGTGAGGGCGTTTCCGATATGCACTGCATGAGCGATCTGTATCTTGCAGAAGAATTAAGATTGGAATATGAAGAGCGAGAGTAAATTGGGGAAACAGTGTTTACCCAATTTGAAAAGCTTTCGACGGACAGCACCGGCAGAAAATCATATTGAGTTGATAGGAAACCGCCGTTAAACCGCCGGATACAACGTTTGAGAGAAATATACAGAAGAATAATAATCAGCACAAATAGCACAACACAAAGGAGGCACACATGGCGAAGGAATGTTCTATATGCGGAAAGAAATTGGGTTTCCTGTCGGGGAAAGTGGCGGTATCAGATGGAATCGTTTGCGATTCCTGCTGGTTTGCCGCGGGTCTGGATTTGAGCATTAATTCCATGATGACCTCGAACACGCGCACCGTGAACCAGCTCCGGGACATGATTGAGATCGAGGTGCTCAAGCGGGCGGCGGAGCTGACGGGACGGACGGATTTGGCGGCAGCGGTACCGCAGGCAGAGGTTCCGGCAGAGAAGACCCCGGCGGTAAAAACAACACCGGCGCGGAAGGCGGGAACGACCGATGCCAAACCGGTGGACATCATTCTGGAAGTGGGTAAGGACCGGAAGGTGAATTTCCAATGCGTGGGACAGCCGGTTATAAACCTGGAAGATTTGATTCAGGGCAATGAGATGATCATCGGAGATGGTTTTATCTATAATCGGAGCAAAGAAACCTTACCGGACGTTCGAATCGCCTGCGAGTTTCAGCCGGCCATTGTGGACCCGGGACTCCTGTACTACGAAGAGGGTACTTTTACTGCGGGCGTAGAAGGGAAATTCGAAATCGACGACCCGCCGGTGAACCTGGAGGAATACGCGAAGATCAAACGCACCCGGAACGGCAAAATCCGTTTCACTCTGTTCATGGGAGAGCAGGAGGTGGGCACTGCGGAGTGCAGCATGCGGGTGAAGCCGGCGCCGGAAGAAGAAATGCAGAAATACATGAAATCGGTGATGTACGAGACGGAAAAGAACGCCTCCGGTCCGGTGAACGTGTTTTTATATGCCCGGGCGGACGGAACCTTCGACGAGGATCTGATGCGGTGGCCGGACCTGCTGTACGCTATGTACGCCAACGGTCAGGAGCAGCTGATCGGGGACGTGTACGTGGCCAACGAAACCGGCAAAAAGCTCAAGAACATCCAGTTCCGGGCGGATTTTACGTCGGATATTCTGGAACCGGTGGATGTTTTTTTGGGGGATGTGCCGGCGGGGGAGAACATCGTCTTTGAGGTGGACGACCCGGCCATCAACCTCCGTAAATTAGAGCAGATTACGGAAATCGAGACCTGCACCGCTACCTACACCCTCACCGTGAACGGCAAAAAAGTCTCGGAGGCTTGCGGCCGTGTGACGATCTGTCCGTACGACCAGTGGAACGGCGCACTGGTTCTGCTGCCGGCCTACATGACGCCGAACCATCCGGACATCATCGGGCTCCTGCAGCAGGCGGCGCGTTGGATGCAGAAGGAGGGCATGAACCCATCTCTGGAAGGCTATCAGGGCGATGCCAAAAGGGTGGAAGAGATGACCATGGGCGTGTACAACGCCATAAAAGAAGCCGGCATCATCTACTCGAATCCGCCGGCCAGCTTCTTCGGACCGCAGCGGGTGCGTCTGGGGGAGACGGTGATGCAGCAGAAATTTGCTACCTGCATGGACATTACCGTGCTCTTCGCTTCCTGCCTGGAATCCTTCGGGCTCCACCCGGTCCTGATTACGGCACCGGCTCATATTTTTGCCGGCGTATGGCTGACTTCCAAAGGCAGATGCAACGAACCGGTTCTTTCCGATACGGCGCAGCTGCGGAAGCTCATCAAAGAGAAGGAACTGGTGGCTTTGGAATGCACCGCCATGACCCTGGGGAAAAACCTTTCCTATAAAGAGGCGAAGAAGGAAGCGGAAGAAATCCTGAAGGCACTGGACGAAAATAAAATCCCGGATAACGATTGCATCGACGTGCAGCTGGTGCGGAACATCGGTATCCGGCCGATTCCTATGCGCCGAAATCCGGCAGGTGTCATCGCGGAACCTTCGGTGGAAGCGCCGGCGGCCCCGGCCGGAACCGCTCTCGAAGCGCCGGCGGAGACCGTCGAAAACGCTAGCAAGGCGCCTGCTGAGACCGCTGCGAAGGCACCTCGCAAAAGCCCGGCGAAAGAAAAGCCGGCAGCTACGAAAGAAGTGCCGGCAGCCCCGGAAATCGCCGAAGTTGCCGAAGCCATTGAAGCTGCCACCGTCACAACGGCAGCGGCCGCAGCCTCCGCGGAACCCCTCCGCTATATTCGGGAAGAGTACCGCGTGTTCGAGAAAGACCTCTCGCAGATCACCATCGATAATTTCTACGATCGTCAGACCAAAAAGCTGATCAAGGAGGCCATTTCGGAAATCGTGCAGGTGGAGGGTCCAATCAGCCAACCTGCCCTGATTCGCACCCTGATAAATTCCACCGGTCTGGGCAGAGCCGGCAAAAACATCTCGGAACACCTGGATAAGCTGGTGGCCACGGCAGACGTAAAAATCACTCGTCAATCCGGGGTTCGCTTCCTGTGGAATCACGGTTCGAATCCGGCAGACTATCACACCTTCCGTTTCCAGGAACAGCGGAACACGGAGGACATCTGCAAATACGAACTGAAGAACGCCGTGTGCTGCCTGCTTCAGGAGAACGGCCCTATGACCAAGGAGGAAATCACCAAAGCCATGGTGAGCCTGCTGGGATACAGTCGCTCCAGCCACCGCATCGAGGAATGCGCGGCGGACGCCATCAAGGCGGCCCGGGAGCTGAAGGCCATCGAGCAGAATGAGCGAAAGCAGTTTGTAGTGCGTTGAGGAGTAAGAGATGAAGGAATATACCCCACCTTTCCAAATGACGGAAGAAATCAAAGTACCATCCGCTGGTGAAGGACTTTGGTTCATGAGAATCAGGAAGTATATTACAATGCGTTGCAGACGGCAAATAATATGGGGGAGTCAAGTGTTTTTGTAGAATTTATGCTTGAAATAATTCGGGATGCTTTGCGAGAAATTGAAACTCAGAATACGCAAATATATTGGCAAGCACACTTGGAATTACATCCAGACAAGCACAAAGAATTTTGGCGAAGCTAAAAAAAGCGGGAAAAATTGTTGACATGGAGCTAGCAAGAACGGATGGTGGGAGGTCCGCTAGGTGTAGATTGCTTTTCGGAGGCAGGTTTTAATTGCATGGTGCCGACATGCTCATGTCGTAAGAAATGTCGTAGCAAATGTCGTAAGAAAACAGTTCGCAACTTTTTCCCGCCGCATAGCGTGCGGGTTTGACCCGGTCGACAAGGCGGAAAGGTACCGGGCAAGAAGGGGCCGGCCCGGGAGGAGATGAAAAGAATTGACGACGAACGGGGAACGATGGGGGCGTTCGTCGTCAATTCTTTTTTTTGATATGATGAGAAGTAATGCGCGGGGGCCTCCGCGCATTACTTTTCCTTTTGGAATGATGATGTGAAGAGCTGAGCGGAGGCTGGGCCTCTGCTCAGCTCTTTTCGCTTTGGAATTAAGATGAAGAAAAGCGATGCGGGAAGGCCGGTGGGCCTTCCGCATCGCTTTTCATCTTTCATCAGACGGCGGCCCGGGACTAATTTGGGACGCCGGCCGAAAACTTTCCGGGACTTGGTGCACCGGGAACGGAGGTACAAGGTTTTGCGGGATTTTGTGCACCAAGCCCGTGCCCCTGGCGGGCCGAAAACCCTTCGGGACTTGGTGCACCGGGAACGGAGGTACAAGGTTTTGCGGGTAATCGTGCACCAAGTCCGGGCCGCCGGTCGATCGAAAACTCACCGGGATTTGGTGCAAAAGGAACGGAGGTACAAGGTTTTGCGGGTAATCGTGCACCAAGTCCGGGCCGGCGATTGGCCGAAAACTCACCGGGACTTGGTGCAAAGGGAACGGAAGCACAAGGTTTTGCGGGTTATTGTGCACCAAGTCCTGAGCCGCCGGTTTAAAAGCAAGCCGGATGATAATAAATGTGTACTGAAGGGGAATTTTTTTTGTGGTACAGTAGGTGCACAAAGAGGCGGGGCGGCGAATACAACCCGCGCCGACTGCCGCCGGAGGCGCAGAACGGATCCCGGAGGGTGGTAGGAGCGGCGCCGGTGGGCACGGAGCGAGAGGACGAAGCGATGAGATTGAAATTGGTGATGAAGGATCGGGAATACCGGGATGCGTTGGCGAAGCGAATTCGCCGGAGCCGGTGGAACCTGTACGTGATAATAGAAGATAATTTCCGGATGGAAGAGGATACGCTCCTGGTGACGGATGTGGGCGAAGGCAAGCTGCGGGAAGGCATGGTACTGCTGAGCTCGGAGTGCCGGCGGGAGGTGGAAGGCAAGGGCCCTTACGTGCTGTTCAAGTATGCCGGCGTGGATGAGCTTCTGACAGACCTGCGGCTGTGTGCTTTTCTCTGGACGGGAAAAGGAGATTTGCGAAGGGGAAAGGACCGCATCGTTACTGTGGGTGCGGTGGAGCGTACGGATTTGGGGCACCGGCTGGCGGAGCAGGTGGCCTTAGAATTGGGAGAGGGCCTGGAAGAACCGGTACTGCTGCTGGATTTAACGTATTTTTATCGGGAGGGGCAGCCGGAAGAATCGGGGAATACCTTTCGGAAGCTGGTGTACTATCTTCAGAGCGGGAAGAGCATTCCGGTGGAGGTGTTTTTTCGACGGGAGAGGGGGAACGTGTTTCGGGTTCGGATGCCGCGGGGGATGAACGAGTTGATGAAGATTCCGGGAGCGGAATGCCTGGAGCTGATTCGAGAGATGGGACGGTATTTTTCGGCAGTGGTGTGCAGCGTGGGGGATTGTTTCTCGGAACGGAACATCGAGTTGATGAAGAATTCCGAGTGGTGCATCTACATGGCGGAGGAAGATATGCGGGAGTATTTTCCAAAGACGTCGCTGGTGGTGCCGGAGCGGGCCGGGGAGATTCGGAATGCGGCGCGGCTGGTACAAGGAATTTTGGAGATGCCGTGAGTGCGGAGCACAGCGCAGGCCGAGTGCGGAGCACCGAGTAAAGGCGGAGCACAATACAAAGGAGACAAAATGTTAAAGGAAGTGACGGAAAAGTACAGCCGGGAGCTGGATGGTTTTATCCGGGAATTGCGGAAGACGCTGTCCCACTCGGAGGTGGCGGAGGATGCGGAGCGGCTGCTGAAATATGTGGAGGATGAGTTTTTCGGGTCGGAGCTGGCCGGACGGGTGGAGTATTGGGAGATTTGCGATATGGTGCGGGCGGTGTACCTTCGCCTCCGGAGTAAGTACGGAATCCTGCAGGAATATTTGGAGGATCCGGCCATCAACGAGATTATGGTGAACGGGCCGGAGCATATTTTTGTGGAGAAGAACCGGAAGGTGCAGGCGGTGGACAACGCGTTTATTTCGGCAGAGGAACTGGAGGGGGTGATCCGTATGCTGGCATCGGACGTGCACCGGGAGATCAACGAAGCGAATCCCATCGTGGACGCGCGGATGCCTAGCGGGTACCGAATCAACGGGGTGCTTCGGAATGTGGCGCTGAACGGACCGTCTCTCACCATCCGGAAATTCGCGGAATCCATGATTACCATGGAAGAGCTGGTGCAGCGGAAGAGCTTGACGGAGGAGTGCAAGGAGGACCTGTGTGCGCTGACGGAGTGCGGATACAATATTTTTATCAGCGGCGGAACCTCCTCGGGCAAAACCACCATGCTCAATGCGCTGGCATCCTACATTCATCCGGAGGAGCGGGTGGTGATCATTGAGGATTCCGCGGAGCTGCAGCTGAATCACCTGGAGAACCGGGTGCAGATGGAGTGCCGCAGCGCCAATTCCATCGGGAAGGGAGAGGTGCGGATGGACCAATTGATTCGCACCAGCCTGCGGATGCGGCCGGACCGGATTATCGTGGGGGAAGTGCGGGGCGGAGAGGTTTTGGATATGATTCAGGCCATGAACACGGGCCATTCCGGGAGCATTTCCACCGGCCACGGGAATTCCATTCGGGGCATGCTGAACCGTCTGGAGACTATGTACATGATGGGCGCCCAGGTGCCGGTGTACACGGTGCGGAATCAGATTGCCAATGCCATTGAGATTTTCGTGCACCTGAAGCGGGACGGCGATGGGAACCGGCGGGTGATGGAAGTGGCGGAGCTGGCGGGGTTCGACGGAAAGGAATACAACATCAATTATCTGTATCGTATTGATGGGGCGGGAGCACTGGTTCGAACCGGGAATGCGCTGCTGCATCGGGATAACCTAAAAAGAGGTGGCATGAATGACCGACTTTAGAATTTATGAAATGTCCCGGAGAGAAAACGCGGTGTTCTACGGGGTTTCCGGGACGGTCGCCCTGTTGGTGGCCCTGTTGTTCTACCGAAACATCCTGTTCGGCGCAGTGATTATCCCCTTTCTGCCGAGGCTGAAGAAATTCGCCGTGGAGATATTAAAGGAACGAAGAAGGCGGGAGTACCTGATGCAGTTCAAGGATTTCCTGTTCATCGCCGCCACTTCCATCGGCGCCGGGCGGTCCATGAAAGATTCCATCGAGGAAGCGATTCCCCGGATGGTGGATATTTACGATGAAGATGCCATTCTGGTGCGGGAAATGAAACTCGTCCATCAGCGAATCGAGCACGGCAACGAAGATGACGTGGATGTGCTGGCGGACCTGGCCGCCTTGAGCGGGCAGGAGGATGTGATTGATTTCGTGACCATTTATGCCACTTGCAAGATTACCGGTGCCAGCCTAATTCGGGCCATGAATCAAGCCGCCATGGTGATCATCGACAAAATGACCATCGAGCGGGAGATTCGGGAGTTGATTCGGCGAAAGGAGCAGGAAGGGTTGATCATCCTCCTGGCACCGGTGGTGGTGATTCTTTTTCTGAACCTGGCCTCGCCGGATTATATTGCCCCCATGTACGAAACCATTCGGGGGCGGCTGATTATGACGGGAATGATTGGGGCGAATGTTGGAATTTATGAATTGGTGCAGCGGATTGTAAAGGTGAAGATATGAATGAAAAAATACAGCAAATGGCAGAATCGAAGGTCGTTCGGTGGATCCGGGAGATGCTTCGGCGGATTCGGGCGGACCCGTCGCTGCTTCGGCAGCTTTATGGAATTACGTTGGTGTGTGCCCTTTTCCTGGCTTCTTTTGTGATAAAAAGCGGCCTGGAATCGGGAAAATACATCGTGGACGGAAGCGGCAACGTGACGGGAATTCAGCGGCGGTCCCTCAATTCCTACGAGGAGTACCCCCTGCGGGTGCGAATTCAGGGAAAGGACGAGGTGCTGGAGAAGGAGGTGATTATTTCCAAGCGCTCCCTGAAGGAGATGGAGGAAAGCCGGAGCGCCGGGAAGAAAGACCGGCGAAAGGAGGTGAAGCAGAACCGGGAGATGGAGCTGGGCCGGATTCTTTCCGACATCGAATCGTCTGCGGGCAAAAAGATTGATTTTCCGTCGGAGCTTTCCGATGGCAGCCCCATCACCTGGCAGAAGGGGGATCCGGGCCGCAGCGAAGAGTGGACCATTCTTGGAATGTACTGTCTGTTGGTTGGAATGGCGCTCTACAGCCGCCTGGCTCCCCGCAAGAAGAAAAAGGGCGACGACGGCCTTCTTCGAGGACTTCCCAGGTTCGTGAATCAGCTGGTGATGATGCTCTATGCCGGGGTGATTCTCAGCGATGCGTTTGACCGAATCTGCCAGAGCTATTCCATGGTTCCGGCAGAGGCCCGAAGCGATTTCGAAAACGAGATGGTGGAGCTGTACCGAGGACATCGGGATCACCGAGTGAGTACGGCCATGCTGCTGAATCATTTTGCGGGAATGCACAACGTAAAGGAAATGCTGCGAATTTCCACCATTCTGCTGGAAAACGAACGTCGGGGAAGCGACGTGGTGGAAAGTCTCAGCCGGGAGAGCCGATTTCTGTGGGAGGAACGTAAAATCGTGGCGGCGGAGAAGGGCAAAGCCATCGATACCAAAATGGCCGGGCCCCTGGGCCTGCTGCTGATCTTGCTGATTGTGGTGACCATGGCGCCGGCGATTCTGGTGATGTGAGGAAATGATTTGTTTGAAAGGAAGGTAATTGCGATGATGAAATTGTTGAAACAGAAGAGAGGAATGGAAATGGTGCAGGTAGCCATACTGGTGGCCATTGCGGTGGCGCTGGGAATTATTTTCAAATCCCAGATTACCGCATTCGTCAACGAGGTGTTCTCCAAGCTGGACGCGGGACAGTTCTGACCATGAAAGGGATTCTGAAGAGTCGCCGGGGAAATGAATTTGTGGAGGCGGCCGTGGCCATTCCCCTGATTACCGCAGCGGTATTGCTAATTCTAAATCTCTTTGTATTCTATCTTAATATTTTGGCAACCGGGGTGAAAGATCACAAGGAAGCTTGCCGGCGCTGGGATTCGGACAGAGAAGCGGTGATAAAAGTATACCGGAAGAGCGAAAGCGTCCGGATGGCGCCGGCGGGCATTCTGCGGACGCGGCCGGAATGCCGGCTGGAAATTCGGTCCTACGAGTTTAACGAGGATTTGTTGGTGCGAGCAAAGGAAGTGCTTCATGAAGAATAGAAAAGGCTCCGCCACCGTTCTGTTGGCGATGATTTCGGTATCCCTTAGCATGGCGATTCTTTCTTCTATTATAGTAATCCGGCAGATGGCGCTGAACAGCATCTGCCGGAGTTACGGAAACGTGTGGACCCGAGGAATCTTGTCGGAATACGACCGGCACCTCCTCCGGGATTACGGCATCATGGGATTCTACGGAAACAATCCGGAGGTGGCAAGGAAATTGGAATACTACATGCACTATTCCCTGAGCAATCGGCTTCAGGTGCGCAGCCTGTCGGCCACGGCGGATCTGAACGGCTATGAGCTGTCGGAACCGGAGAATTTCCGGAGAGCCATGGCCAACAGCTTCGGGACGGAGTCCCTGGAAGTGCTGCTGAAGAAGGAAAAAAGAAAGGACCGGGGGGACCTTTCGGCGTCCGAGAAGCCGGGGAATAAAGGGACGCAAAAGGTCGAGAACCTTCCCCGGGAGATCAAAAATCCGGTGGTGCTTCACACTCTTCCTTCGGCCCAAGGGGAAAGTTCTTTTTCCCCGGATTCGGTGATTGAAGCGCTGAAGTCCGGAAAATTCGTTTCGCCCGGCGGCGGATCGGTAAAGAACGTCCCGATGGAAATTGTTTTTATGAGAAAATACATGAACAGCTATCGCCGAACGGCGGACGGCAAGAAACATTACTTTCGAAACGAATGGGAGTACGTTCTCAAAGGGGCGGCGAACGACGAGACCAACCTGAAAAGCTGCCGGCGGCGCCTTTTTCTGATTCGGAACGGGCTGAATCTGGCCTATCTGTACAAGGATCCGGAGAAGGTGGAAGTGGTGACGGCGATTGCGGAAATCATCTCGCCGGGGCCCATGGGGGTGGTGACTCAGGGCATTCTCATGGAAGCCTGGGCGGCGCTGGAGTCGGAGAAGGACGTGGAAAATCTGCTGGCGGGCAGGCGGGTGCCGGTGATGAAAACCGCGGCCACCTGGAACACGGGCATTGAGGGAATTCTGAAGGACGAGGAGGTGCAAAAAAAATTAGACGAGGATTCCCGGAAGCTGCTGAAGGAGAAAGGAGGTGAGGTGTCGGAGGCGGCCGGGAAGTCCGCCGGAAAAGTGGTGGAAGAAGGGCTGGATTACGAAGAGTACCTGATGATCATGATTCTGGTCCTGCCGGAGGAAACCCGGCTGCGCCGCCTCATGGACCTGGTGCAGATTAACATGAAATATCGGTATTACCGGGATTTTAACCTGGCGGAATATTACGGAGGGGTGAGTTTTGCGATTCATGTTAACGGAAAAAAATATGCATACAGCAGAGAATATCGGTAAGGAGAGGCGGAAATCCCGGAATCCTTTCACCGGCCGTCGGCGGGGAGATTGCCGGCGGGGAAGCTATGTCGTGGAGGCGGCCATCACCCTTCCCGTGCTTCTCATCGCCATGATTGTGCTGTCCTCTATCGTTCTGTACTATTCCTGCATCGAGGATGCGGCTTTTATCACCGCCACGGAATTTCGGAAGGGGAGCATCGAAGCGGTGGTCAGCGAAGGGCAGCCCCTGATTCCGCTGGAGGTGGCCGAGCGAACCCGGGACAATCACCCCATCCTGGATTCCCATCGGATTCTGGAGTACGGCTTTCGCAAGAACCGAAACGGCCTGAACGAGCTGATTTACCTGAACCTGGAGCTGGACATGAAAACCCGGAATCCTTTGGGAATCCTCAGTCAATCCCGGTACGATTCCGCGCTGATGACTCGGGCCTATGTGGGGCAGGTTCGAAACTGCAAAGCCATGACGGAGGCGGAATTCCGGAACGAACTGGCGGATGGCGTCTTTATTTTTCCCCAGGATGGGGAGAAGTACCACAACAAGAACTGCACTTTCGTCCGGTCGGAAACCAAAGCCGTGGCACTGACGGAATCGGTCAAAAGAAAATATACGGGATGCCGAGTCTGCCGGAGCAAGGAGGCGGCGTCCGGAACCAGGGTGTACGTATTTCCGGAATACGGTTCTCGGTATCACCTGCCCGGATGCCGGGTACTGGAGCGGCGGTGCATCGAAATTGAAAAGGATGTGGCGAAGGAGCGGAAATACACCCCGTGCAGCAAGTGCGGCGGGTAGAGGAAAAGAAAGGAGGACACTATGGAAGAGCGGCTCAGCCGGCGGATTGTAGGCCACTCCATTCCGGAGTACATGATTGAGATTTTGATTCAGGATTATGCGGGGACCTTCCTGCGGATGGTGGTTTCTCGGAATGCGGGCGTCTACGACCTGTCCTACGAGCAGAACGGCTACCGGCGCTGCATGGCGCAGCGCCTTCCTTCCCCGGAAAAGTTCCGTTTGCTGGAGCTCCTGTACGACATAAATGAAGAGAACGAAAATCACCTGATTCCCGCGGAGCGGTACATGCTGGAGCCGGAATTGATCTATTGGAAGGATCATCGGATCGACCGTAAAACCGTGCGATTGTTGTTTTATCCCGATGTGAAGGGGGAGCCGTTCCTGCGAAAATGGCTGATTTTGATAGAAAAAATATTGAATCCCGGCGTCCCGGAGGAGAAGGGGCTGCTGGAACAGATGCGGTACCTCCTGCAGAAGAGCAATGACCCGGAGAAATTGCGGGATCTGATTCAGGCTGCCCGGATTCGCTGCGAAGGCTCGGCGGAAGAGTAATCGGAAGAATAACCGGCGGAAGAACAGCGGCCGATTTGCAAAAATCGGTGGCAAAAAAAGCCTCCTTCATATATAATCAATCTATTATGGATGTAGGAGGAAATCGGAAATGGAAATCATCCGCGCGGATCGGTCGGGCTTCTGTTTTGGCGTGCAGCGAGCCATCGATTTGACCATGGAACAGATTGAGAAAAATGAAAAGGGGGAGAAGCGTCCCCTGTACACCTGCGGACCGCTGATTCACAATCGGTCGGTAACCGGCGCCTTGGAAGAGAAGGGTGTGGGAATGATTCAGAATATCGAGGAAGCCTCGGAGGGGGATGTGGTGATCATCCGCTCCCACGGAGAACCGGAATCGTTCTATCGCACGGCGGCGGAGAAGGGGGTTGCCCTGGTGGACTCCACATGTGTTTTTGTGACAAAAATTCATGATATCGTCCACAAAGCGCACGCCGAGGAAAAGGGCATCATCATCGTGGGCAATCCGGAGCACCAGGAGGTCATTGCCACCAACGGCTGGTGCGATTACCGGGGGTACATTCTGCAGAGCCGAGAGGACGCAGAGGCGCTGATCCGGAACCACCCGGAACTGTTTCAGACGGGCCGGAAACCGGTGATTGTATGTCAGACTACTTTTAAGGTGGAAATCCTGGAAGAGATTCTGGGTGTTTTTAAGGACAAAAATTGCGAATACGAGCTGTACAACACCATTTGCAGTGCGACGAGGGAGCGTCAGGATGCTTGTCGGGAATTGGCCAAAAAAGTAGAATTGATGGTGGTCATCGGCGACCGGCACAGCTCCAACTCGCGGAAATTATTCGAAATCGCGAAAGAAAATTGTAAAAATTCAATTCTTATACAAGATATTTCAGATTTACAGTTGAAACAAGCCGCAAAATATAATAAAATAGGTATAACCGCGGGTGCATCGACACCTGAATGGATAATTAAGGAGGTTATTGCTAGTATGAGCGAAAATGTCACAAACACCACAGAAAAGAATCCAATGCTGGATTTCATGGATGACATTGAGAATTCTTTGCGTCTGCCAAGACTGGGAGATGTTGTTGAAGGTAAGGTGCATCAGGTAACAGAAGATGAAGTCATTGTTAACATCGGATGCAAGAAGGACGGAATCCTGAAGAAGGCTGAAGTATCCCTGGAAGAGGGCCAGTCTCTGAAGGACGTTTTCCAGGAGGGAGACACCGTTCAGGCCAAAGTCATGAAGACGGACGACAACGATGGCGGAATTCTTCTTTCCAAGAAGAAACTGGAAATTAATGAGAATTACAAAGAACTCAACGAAGCCATGGAGAACAAGGAGACGCTCTCCGTTAAACTTAGCAAGAAAGTTAATGGCGGCGTAATTGCAGTTTACAAGGAAGTTACCGGATTTGTACCGATGTCCCAGCTCGCTGACACCTTTGTCACAGAAGAGAACGTCGATGATTTCATCGGCCAGACTGTTGATATCAAGGTTCTGAGAGTTGACAACAAGCGGAACAGAGCGGTATTCTCCAGAAAAGCTGTACTAGTTGAAGAGAAGCATAAGCAGGTTGCTGAAGTATGGGCAAACCTGAATGTTGGCGACATCGTAGAAGGTAAGGTTATGAGATTTACCGATTACGGTGCATTCGTTGACATCGGTGGCGTTGATGGTCTTCTGCACATTTCTGAAATTTCTTGGGGCAAGCTGAAGAACCCTCAGGAAGTCCTGAACATCGGAGACATCATCAATGTTAAGATTCTGTCCCTCAACGAAGAGAAGGGTAAGATTTCTCTGGGTCTGAAGCAGACAACACCGGAACCATGGTCTCAGGTTGGTACGAAATACCAGATCGGTGGAATCATCACCGGTAAGGTTGTACAGATCAAAGAGTATGGTGCTTTTGTTGAACTGGAAGCAGGTCTGGACGGACTGGTTCACATTTCGGAAATCGCAAACAAGAGAGTTGAGAACGTTTCCGACGAGCTGAGCCTGGGTCAGGAAATCACCGCAAAGATCATGGATATCGATTCTGACAGAAAGAGAATCAGCCTGAGCATCAAAGCTGCATTGAACAACGATGAAGCAGAGGAAGCACAGGACGAGGAATAGTCTGATTGTTCGAAAGGCCACCGTAATTGCACGGTGGTCTTTTTCCTGTTTTTTGAACGACGGCATTTGCATGGGGACGCCGGGACTTTTTCCCTCGAATGCAAAAGCCGTATTGAAAGGAGAAAAGAAAGCGATATGGATATTCGTTTAGTTGCACTGGATCTGGACGGAACGACGATGAACAGCGACAACCGCCTTTCCGATTACAACCGAAAATCCCTGGAAGCAGCGGTACAGGCGGGAATTCAGGTAGTGGTGGCCTCCGGCCGAGCCTTCGATGCCCTGCCGAAAGAAGTCCTGGCGATTCCGGGCCTTCAGTACGCCATCTCCTCCAACGGCGCCCATATCACCGATCTTACCACCGGGAAATTCATCTATTCCAGCTACATCACCCCCACCACGGTGGACCGGGCCATCGACCTGGCTGTAAAAGAACACCTGATGGTAGAGGCCTTCTGTCACGGAAAGCCCTATATTTCCGAAGCCCTTTACGAGGACATTCGGGTAAACGGCAGCGTCTACCGAAACAAGGAATACGTGATGACCACCCGTACCCCGATTCCGGATATCTTCGGTTTCATGCGGGAAAACCGGGAAATTCTGGAAAACATCAATTTCTTTTTTTATGGGGATGACCGCCTAAAAGAAATGCGCCCGAGAATCCAAGCTCTTCCGGATTGCAATGTGGTGTCGTCCGTGAAAAATAACATTGAAATCGGCGGAATCAATTCCAGCAAGGCCCATGCCCTGGAGATTCTATCCCGGAAACTGAAAATTCCCCGGGAAGGGATTATGAGCTTCGGCGATGCGGGAAATGATATTCCCATGATTCGCTATGCCGGCATGGGTGTGGCCGTTGGCAACGCCTGGGACGATGTGAAGGCGGCGGCGGACTACGTAGCGGAAAGCAATGACGAGGACGGAGTGGGTCGGACCATCCGCCGCTTCGCTTTGGGAGAGAAACTGTAAGTTTCTTCCTTATAAATAGGATATAATATGTAATGAAAAAAACTTTGAATTGGCGGACGCTTCGGTCCGCCGATTCAAAGTTTTTTGTTTTTTGAAGCCCCGGCTGACAGGCCGGCCGGTCCTGAATCCGTTCGGCCGGCCGGCAGAGTCATCCGGTTCGCGCTCGCCTCCCATGAAAGCCAATGAATTCGGTTTCCGAGCGCGAACTTTAGCGGCCGGCCCCTCCTGAATCCAGCCGTCCGGCTTCTCCGGTTCGCGCTCGCCTCCCGTGAAAGCCAATGAATTCGGTTTCCGAGCGCGAACTTTGGCGGCCGGACTCTTCTGAACCCGGCCGGTCGGCTTCTTCGGTTCGCGCTCGCCTCCCATGAAAGCCAATGAATTCGGATTTCGAGCGCGAACTCTAGCGGCCGGGCCGCCTTCCTCCCGGCCGGCCCGGCGGCCGCCCGGTTTACAAATGCCCCATTTTGGTACTTTTTCCCGGGCGAAAAGTCCTTTTTGCTCGAAACGCCACATCCCCTTCCCGGAATATGGTACAAAGGAAGAACCAACAGGCGGAAGAATCAAACGGACCAAGCAGCGGCGATTCAACCGGAAGACCGACGGGACATGCGGCGACTCAACCGGCAGACTGACAGGACGTGCGACAGATTGACAGGAGGAGAACTATGATTGGCAGTAAAAAACTAGGAGATATTGGAGAACAGATGGCGGAAAGAGTATATGCGGAAGATGGGTTTCAGATTTTGGAAACCAACTTTCGATGCCGCTCCGGGGAGATTGATATTATTGCGGAAAAGGATTTTTGCTTTCATTTCGTGGAGGTGAAGACCCGGAGAGGGGACGATTTCGGGTATCCGGCAGAGGCGGTAAATGAGACGAAGCAGCGGCGGATGCAGGCGGCGGCCCGGTACTACATGCATATGAATCGGTTGGAGAACGTACGGGTCCAATTTGATGTAGTAGAAATCGAAGTGAATCAGATTTCAAATTGCATATGACGGATAATGTAATTAGAGTGCTCTAATCACTCTAATCACTCAAATTACTCAAATCGCTAAACTCGCGCGAAGCGCCCATATAGTAGAGCACTCAAATCACTCAAATCGCGCGGAGCGCCCGAATTGCAGCAGCGCACAAAGCACGCAGCGCGCTCAAATCATTCAAATCAACAAAGGAGGACAAAATGATAAGTGTAGTATATACAGCAGTTTGCGAGGGCATCGAAGGAATTCCGGTGCAAGTGGAGACGGATATCGGTCCGGGACTTCCTCAGATCAATATTGTGGGGCTGGCATCCACCACGGTGATGGAATCCCGAGAGCGCATCAAGTCCGGCCTCCTGAACTCCGGTTTCGAGTATCCCCGGCGACGGGTGACCGTGAATTTGATTCCGGCGGGCATCCGCAAAAACGGGAGCCATCTGGATCTGGCCATTGCCATGGGAATTTTGGGCGCCATGGGATACGCGGACGCCGATGCCCTTCGTGAAATTGGTTTTATTGGAGAGATATCCCTTCAGGGGGACGTGTGCCGCGTGGAAGGCGTGCTGCCCATGATTCTGGGAATGGAAAAAGCGGGGATTCGGCGGGTCGTTCTGCCGGCGGAGAATTTAGCGGAAGCGGAGCTGGCGCGGGAAGGCGGGAGCGCCGGGCCGGAGCTTTTTGCGGTCCGAAATCTTCAAGAATGCCTGGATGCGGTTCAGGGTAAAAAAATCCCGTCACAGGGCGAACGCGTCCGGCCGGCAATCCGGGAAACGGAATATGCGGATTTTAGCGATATCAGCGGCCAGGAAAACGCCAAGCGGGCGGCCGTGATTGCGGTGGCCGGCCACCATGGACTCCTGATGATGGGAAGTCCCGGATGCGGCAAAACCATGATTGCCCGGCGCATTCCTTCCATCCTCCCGCCGCTGACCCGGCAGCAGATGGTGGAAACCACCATGATTTACTCCATTGCGGGCAAACTGGAGAAGGGACAGGAGATCATATCGGCGCCGCCGTTCCGGCACCCCCACCATTCCATCGGAAAGGCCGGACTGCTGGGCGGCGGAAGTTACCCGGTGCCGGGGGAAATCACCATGGCCCACAACGGGGTGCTTTTTCTGGACGAAGTGGGCGAATTCAAAAGGGAAAACATCGAGGCCCTGCGCATTCCCCTTGAAGAGGGGGAAATCACCCATTTTCGCCATGGGAGAGCGTACCGGTTCCCCAGCGATTTTCGGCTGGTCATGGCAACGAATCCCTGTCCCTGCGGGTACCTGGGAGATCCGGAGCGGGAATGTCGGTGCTCGCCGGGGGAGATTGAGAATTACCGAAAGCGGCTCAGCGGTCCCATGTTGGAGCGCATGGATATGATGATTCAGATGGAGAAGGTGCACTACGATGAGCTGAATCGAAAACCCGATGAGAACCTTTCCTCCGAAGAGATGCGGAAAATGGTGATGCAAGCGATTGATTTTGCGGCGGCGAGGGGGCAGGAAAAGCCCAACGGCCTGCTGGAAGACCGGGAGGTGCAGCAGCTAGAGATTTCGGCGGAGGGCCGAGAAATCCTTCAGAATGCGTATACCAACCTGAAACTGTCGCCTCGCACCTGGATAAAGGTGCAGAAGGTAGCCCGCACCATCGCGGATGCGGAGCAGTCGGAATGCATTGAAGGCGAGCATATTCTGGAAGCCCTGAGTTACCGGACGGCGCCGGAGGATATTTATTGAAGGAGGCTTAATATGATAAAAAAAGATTTTGAAATCGACCGGGATTCCCGGCTGTATCCGGAGCTCCTGCGGCAGATTCCGAATCCGCCGAAAAAGCTTTTTTGCAGAGGAAACCCGGAACTGCTGGAATGCCGGAAGGTGGCGGTGGTGGGATCTCGCCGCTATTCCCTGTACGGAAAGCAGACTGCGCTGATGATCGGAAAGTATTTCGGGAAGACGGAGCTGGCGGTGGTGTCCGGATTGGCCAGCGGAATCGACACCTTTGCCCACACCGGGGTGCTGGAAGTGGGAGGCAGCACCATCGCCGTGCTGGGCACCGGATTGGATCGAAATTACCCGGTGAAAAACAAACCCCTGCAGGAAGAAATCACCGAAAAAGGACTGGTTATTTCCGAATACGAAAATGATTTTAGCGGAAACCAATACTCCTTTCCGGCGCGAAACCGAATTATCAGCGGACTCAGCGAGGGCGTGGTCGTGGTGGAGGCCGGATCTTCCAGCGGATCCCTGATTACCGCTCAGTTTGCCGGCGAACAGGGACGGACGGTGTATGCGGTGCCGGGAAACATCAACAGCCAGTTCAGCATCGGAACGAATTTGCTGATTCGAGACGGCGCGGTGCCCCTGGTGGTGGTGAAGGATGTACTCCTGGATATGGGCCTGGAGTTGCCGGAAGAGAGTGAAAAGAAAATTGCATTAGGCGGTGACGAGACGGCGATATTGGAAATCGTGAAGCGGAATAATGGAATTCATGTGAATGAAATTGCACATATAATGAACAAAAACATTGGAAAAATCAGTGCTATAATAACCGTGCTTGAAATTAAAGGCATAGTCATCAGCCACGGAGGAAAAATTCACCTTGCAAATTAGCCTTCTTGGGGGTATGCTATAAACTGTTGTAAAATATTTTTGAGGAGATAATGAATGGCAACAGCTGCAAAGAAGAAAACAACCAAAAAGACAACAAAGAAAACAACCAAACCCAGAGCCCGAACTCTGCTGGTGGTGGAGTCTCCATCCAAGGCAAAGATTATCGGAAAATATCTGGGATCCAGTTATAAAGTCATCGCGTCCGTGGGTCACGTTCGGGATCTGCCGAAGAGCCGGCTGGCGGTGGATGTGGACAACCATTTCGAGCCGGAGTACATCAACATCCGGGGCAAGGGCCCGACCATTCGGGAACTGAAGAAGGAAGCCGCAAGTGCGAAGCGCGTCCTTCTGGCAACGGACCCGGACCGGGAAGGGGAGGCAATATCCTGGCATATCGCCCATCTTCTCGGTATCGATCCAACCTCGGAATGCAGAATTGAATTTAATGAAATCAACAAGGAGGCGGTAAAAGAAGCCCTGAAACATCCGAGAGCCATCAACATGGGCTTGGTGGATGCCCAGCAGGCCCGGCGAGTGCTGGATCGTCTGGTGGGCTATCAGATCAGCCCGCTGCTCTGGAAAAAGGTGCGCCGGGGACTTTCTGCCGGCCGAGTGCAGTCGGCGGCCCTGAAGATCATCTGCGACCGAGAGACGGAGATTCTGAACTTTATCCCGGAAGAGTATTGGAACATTTTCGCGGATTTTGGCGGAGGCTTCAAGGCGCAGGTGGCAAAGCGCAGCGGAAAGAAGATCCATATTCCGGACGGCGAAGCCGCCGCAAAGGTGAAAATCGAACTGCAGGAGAACCCGTACCATGTGGAAAAGGTGATCCGGAAGGACAAGAAGACCAATCCGTATCCTCCTTTTACCACCAGTACATTACAGCAGGATGCATCCATTAAATTAAACTTCCCGACTCGCCGCACCATGCAGGTGGCACAGCAACTCTATGAGGGCGTGGACATCAAAGGCATGGGTTCCCGCGGTCTGGTCACCTACATCCGTACCGACTCCGTTCGTGTGGCGGAGGGTGCCAGAAGCCAGGCCCACGAGTTTATCGAAGCCAATATGGGAAAAGAATATATCGGTTCCGGAAAGTTCACCAACAAGAAAAACAAGGATATTCAGGATGCCCACGAGGCCATTCGTCCGTCCGATGTGACGCTGGATCCGGAGATGCTAAAGGAATCCCTGACGCCGGAACAGTACAAGCTGTATCGGCTGATCTGGCAGCGGTTCGTGGCATCTCAGATGGCACCGGCGGTAAGCGATACCGTTTCGGTGGCAATCAAAAATGGCAAATACGAGCTGAAGGCCAGCGGTTCCACACCGAAGTTTGATGGGTGGAAGAAAATCTATCCGGCATCCTCCGGCGAGAACGGTATGAATATTCCGGCGCTGGAAGAAGGCGAGGAGCTGCAGGCGCAGGACGTGATTACGGAACAGAAATTCACCACACCGCCGCCGCGGTTCACGGAAGCCAGCCTGGTAAAAACCCTGGAAGAGCTGAACATCGGCCGGCCGAGCACTTACGCTACCATCATCACCACCCTGGGGACTCGGCGGTACATTAAGAAGGAGAAGAAATCCCTGATGCCGACCCAGTTGGGTTTTGATGTCACAAAAATTCTGTCGGAATACTTTTCCGATATCGTGGATGCCCAGTTCACCGCCCAGATGGAAGATAACCTGGACTCCGTGGAGCTTCAGAAGCTTCCGTGGAAAAACACCATCGACGGGTTCTACGGCAATTTCCGAAAGGAATTGGACCGGGCCGATGCGGAGGTGGAACGAATCGAGCAGGAAGTGGTGCTCAGTGATGAGGTCTGCGAACTCTGCGGAAAACCGATGGCGATTAAGGAAGGCCGTTTTGGTCAGTTCTTGGCGTGCACCGGTTATCCGGAATGCACCAACACCAAAGCCATCGTGATTCCAACCGGCGTGAAATGTCCGAAATGCGGAAAGGAAATCGTGCAGAAGCGTTCCCGGAAGGGCCGGATTTTCTACGGCTGCAGCGGTTATCCGGACTGCGACGTGGTATTCTGGAACAAGCCAATCGACCGGACCTGTCCGAAGTGCGGTTCCCTGCTGATGGAAAACACCACGAAAAAATATCGGTACAAGTGTTCCAGCAGCGAATGCGACTACAGAGAAGAATAATTTTAAGGGTATAGAAAGGATACAACAATGGGTAAAATCGAATTTCATGCCACCACCATCTGCGCAGTGCGTCGTCCCAACGGAGACATTTGCATCGGCGGAGACGGACAGGTGACCATGGGTGAAACCACCATCATGAAGAACAACGCCAAGAAGGTAAAAAAAATATACGGCGACCGCGTACTCACCGGTTTTGCCGGTTCTGTGGCGGATGCTTTTTCCCTTACGGATAAGTTCGAAAAAAAGCTGGAAGAGCACAGCGGAAATCTGAAGCGGGCCGCGGTGGATCTGGCTCAGATTTGGCGTTCCGATAAAGGAGCTCGCAGTCTGGAAGCGCTGATGATCGTAATGGACCGAGACGATTTGCTGGTCATATCCGGAAACGGTGAAGTAATCGTTCCGGATATGGATGTAGTTGCCATCGGATCCGGCGGAAATTTTGCGTACTCCGCCGCACGGGCTCTGTACGACAATACGGAACTGGATGCGGAATCCATCGTGCGGAAATCCCTGGAAATCGCGTCCTCCATTTGC
Organism: Mogibacterium kristiansenii; assembly: GCF_029224645.1. NCBI lineage: Bacteria > Bacillati > Bacillota > Clostridia > Peptostreptococcales > Anaerovoracaceae > Mogibacterium > Mogibacterium kristiansenii. The sequence goes on along the minus strand of NZ_JAQXUZ010000001.1, from coordinate 143,660 downwards.
GTATATACCAATGACCACATTTCCGTGGAGAAACTGTAAGGAGGCGTGCCCGGTACTATGAATATCAAGAATATGACACCGAAAGAAATTGTAGCAGAACTGGACAAATACATCATCGGACAGGATGAGGCCAAGAAGTCCGTTGCTATCGCACTGCGGAACCGGTACCGCCGGAACCAGCTCAGCGATGAGATGCGGGAAGAGATTACACCGAAGAACATCTTGATGATGGGTCCGACCGGTGTGGGTAAGACGGAAATCGCCAGACGGTTAGCGCGGATTATGGAAGCTCCTTTTATTAAAGTGGAAGCGACAAAGTACACCGAAGTGGGCTATGTGGGCCGCGACGTGGAATCCATGATTCGGGATCTGGTGGAAGCCTCCGTTCGCATCACGAAGCAGAAGCACATCGATGAGAAATACGATATCGCGGATCAGCGTGCAGAGGATTTGATTCTGGAAGCGCTGGTTCCCGATGCAAAGAAAAAGAAGAAGTCCGGAGAGAGCAGCAATCCCTTTGACTTCATCCTCAACAGCGGTGGGTATACCAGCCAGAAGGAGGAGTACGAGAACAAGCAGAATGCGGAGAACGCCAAGCCGGCAGACGATATTGCCATGGCAAGGGAGCAAGTTCGCCGTGAGCTGAGAGACGGAAAGCTGGAGAACGAGCTGGTGGAAATCGATGTGGAAGTGACGCCGAATACCAACCAGCTGGACATGCAGAACGAAGGCATGGGCATCGCCATCGGAAATATTTTCGGGGATATGATGCCGAAGAAGACCAAGCACAAGAAGCTGCCGGTAAAGGAAGCCAGAAAAATCCTGCGGGAGCAGGAGGCTCAGAGCATGCTGGATATGGATCAGGTGGTGGACGAGGCGCTGATGAATGCGGAGCAGAACGGCATCGTGTTCATCGATGAGATTGACAAAATCGCCTCCGGCAGTTCCGTGACCGCCAGCGGCGAAGTATCCCGAGAAGGCGTACAGCGGGACATTCTGCCGATTGTAGAGGGCAGCGTGGTCAATACGAAGCATGGCCCGGTTAAGACGGACCATATGCTGTTCATCGGTGCGGGTGCGTTCCACGTATCCAAGCCGTCGGATTTGATTCCGGAGCTGCAGGGCCGTTTCCCGATTAAAGTGGAGCTGAAGAACCTGGACAAGGAAGCCTTCAAGCAGATTCTTACGGTGCCGGAAAACGCCGTAATCAAGCAGCAGAAAGCCCTTCTGGAGACGGAAGGAGTTCAGGTGGAGTTCACCGATGATGCCATTGACGAAATCGCCGGAATGGCCTTTCTGATGAATGAGGAGACGGAAAATATCGGTGCCAGAAGACTGTACACCATCATGGAGACTCTTCTGGAGGATGTTTCCTACGAGCTTCCGAATCCGGACATCACCCACGTTCTGGTAGACCGGGAAATGGTACAGGAGAAGTTCAAAGAAAAAATCCGCGAAGTGGATGTAGATAAGTATATTTTGTAATTATGAGCTATAAAACCGTTTACAAAGAAGCAGAAGCGGAACAGGTAATCCAACGTTCCCGCTTTATTGCGCATGTGTCTCCCGTAGATTCCTACGAGGAGGCACAGGCGTACGTTGCCATGATAAAAGAAGAATACAAGGATGCCACGCACAACGTCCCTGCCGTGGTAATCGGGGAAAAACAGGAACTGCAGTGGATGAGCGACGACGGGGAGCCTCAGGGCACCTCAGGGCCGCCCATTCTTCGCATGCTGGTGGAAGAGGGCCTGACCAATCTGGTGGTTGTGGTGACCCGATATTTCGGCGGTGTAAAGCTGGGAACCGGCGGTTTGGTTCGGGCGTATTCCGGATCCGCCAAATTAGGGTTGGAGGCAGCCGGCATCTGCACCGTAACCGACGGATACGTAATGGAGTATCTGCTGGACTATTCTCATTTGGCAAAAATAAATAATGCGGAGCAACAGGGGGACTTCCATATTATCCATACGGAATACATGGATAAAGTGAAGGTCACCATAGGGTGCAAAACCGAGGCGGAAGGCTTGGTAATAAAGACTTTCAACGATATCACTTCGGGTACCTGCGAGTTGCTGTCGAAAAAAAACGAAAAAATTTCCGAAAAAATCGTTGACAGCAATTAGATGCTGTGGTAATATATTGCTTGTCGTCAGGAACGTAAAGAAAACGAAAAACTTTTCAAAAGTTTCTGAAAAAAAGAGTTGCACTCAGCAAGAAAGTTTGCTATAATGAGTGACAGACTGATGTATGGACGCTTAGCTCAGCTGGGAGAGCATCTGCCTTACAAGCAGAGGGTCATAGGTTCGAGCCCTATAGCGTCCACCATTTTGGCCGGGTAGTTCAGTTGGTTAGAATGCCAGCCTGTCACGCTGGAGGTCGACGGTTCGAGCCCGTTCCCGGTCGCCATTTTTTATAACAATAAGCTGATGTGGCTCAACGGTAGAGCAGCTGATTTGTAATCAGCAGGTTGGGGGTTCGATTCCCTCCATCAGCTCCAATAATTTTATCGAGGGATTCCCGAGTGGCCAAAGGGGGCGGACTGTAAATCCGTTAGCTGTGCTTTCGATGGTTCGAATCCATCTCCCTCGACCAATATGCGGAAGTGGCTCAGGGGTAGAGCATCGCCTTGCCAAGGCGAGGGTCGCGAGTTCGAATCTCGTCTTCCGCTCCATCTTTTATGCGGATGTAGTTCAATGGTAGAACTTCAGCCTTCCAAGCTGATAGCGTGAGTTCGATTCTCATCATCCGCTCCATGTGGGTCCATAGCTCAGTTGGATAGAGCAACGGCCTTCTAAGCCGTGTGTCCGGGGTTCGAATCCCTGTGGGCTCACCACTATTTTTTTTAAAGAAACAGAGAGAGTATAGCAGACCGACTTGATTATGGGGTATAGCCAAGTGGCAAGGCAACGGACTTTGACTCCGTGATTCGTAGGTTCGAGTCCTGCTACCCCAGCCATTGCGACCCATTAGCTCAGGTGGTAGAGCACTTGACTTTTAATCAAGGTGTCCGGAGTTCGAGTCTCCGATGGGTCACCATTACTCTTAAAACATCCGGAGAGGTGTCCGAGTGGTTTAAGGAGCTGGTCTTGAAAACCAGTGATTCTGAAAGGGACCGTGGGTTCGAATCCCACCCTCTCCGCCAAGAATGCACATGATCTGGAGAAGTACTCAAGAGGCTGAAGAGGACGGTTTGCTAAACCGTTAGGGTTCGTTATTAGGGCCGCATGGGTTCGAATCCCATCTTCTCCGCCATAATTTTAGGGGTATAGCTCAGTTGGTAGAGCAGTGGTCTCCAAAACCACGTGCCGTGGGTTCGAATCCTACTGCCCCTGCCAATTCACTAAGGACTGTACTAAATATCGGGGTGTAGCGCAGCTTGGTAGCGCAACTGGTTTGGGACCAGTGGGCCGCGGGTTCAAATCCTGCCACCCCGACCATTCACCCAACATATGGGCCATTAGCTCAGTTGGTCAGAGCATCCGGCTCATAACCGGCAGGTCCCGGGTTCAAGTCCCTGATGGCCCACCATTTATTGAATAAGGTAATATGCCCAGATAGCTCAGTTGGTAGAGCAAGGGACTGAAAATCCCTGTGTCCTTGGTTCGATTCCGAGTCTGGGCACCACGAACGGTATGCATTGCATACCGTTTTTCTTTTGCCCGTTTGCGGTATATTTGGGCGAGGTATTGGTATAATCAATAGTTCCGCACCGAAAACAAAGTCGATTCCTATTTGTTATTTTTGTGAAGAGCCGTTACAATTAATCAGTATGATTGTTTTATGAGTTTAGGAGGAATAGAAAGATGAACGAGAAAGAAGTGAATGCTCCAAAGAAGAAGCATACCGGAAAAATCGTCCTGGTGGGACTTCTCATCGCGTGCGTTGTAATCTATTTTGCAGTGCCGTCGGTACACACTTGGATTAACAACGTGGTTGCCATGTTCAAGTCCGGCGACTTCGATCAGATGAGAAACTTCATTGCGAAGTACGGAAAATGGGCGATGCTGGTGTCAGCCTTCCTGATGGTGTTCCAGTCCATCGCAGCACCGCTGCCGGCATTCTTCATTACGTTGACCAACGCGAACCTCTTCGGATGGTGGCAAGGATGCATCTTGTCTTGGGCGTCCGCTATGCTGGGTGCCGCAGTATGCTTCTATATTGCTCGAATCCTGGGAAGAGACGTGGTGGAAAAACTGTGTACGAAGGGCGCACTTCTGTCCATCGAGAAGTTTTTTGATAAATACGGCAAAAAGTGCATTCTGATTGCCCGATTGCTTCCGTTTATTTCCTTTGATATCGTCAGCTATGCGGCGGGTCTGACCGCAATGGATTTCGGCGGATTCATGTTGGCAACCGGCCTCGGCCAGCTGCCGGCCAGCATCGTGTATTCTTATGTGGGCGGAATGCTCACCGGCGGAGCGCAGAAGCTCTTTATCGGACTGCTGTGCCTCTTCGCACTGGCGATTTTGGTTACCCTGATTCGTCAGGTGTGGATGGCAAATCACAAGGAAGTATAGGAAATATCAATAAAAAGACAGCAGAATATAAATTGTTGCGATACTTCGCAAAAACGACCGGAATATAATTTATTTTCATTGAAAAATAGTTATAATTATAGCGTACGGCTTCCGCTTTTGGAATGCCGCAAAGGGGGGAGCCCCTTCAATTAATTGTATAGTATTGATGAACGAAGGAGGAATTTGAACATGAAACGTTCGAAGAAAATGTTCACCGTCATGTTGGCACTGTGCGTGGCACTGTCCATGGCGATGGCATCCGTTACCGCTAATGCGGCAACAAAGAAGCCGAAGAAGATTTACCTCAAGGCCACTTCTACTACAGTGGATATCAAGGGTAAAGTAAAGGTATCTGTTTATAAAACAAAACCTTCCAAGGCAAGCAAGTCCGTTAAATGGAAGAGCAGCAACAAGAAGGTTGCCACCGTTTCCAAATCCGGCTACGTAACCGGAAAGAAGAAGGGAACTGTAAAGATTACAGCAACCTCCAAGAAGAATAAGAAAGCAAAGAAGACCATCAAGATTAAAGTAAAGAATCTGAAGGCCAAGTCCGTAACAATGAGCAAGAAGTCCATGAGCATGTTCGTTACGAAGAAGGTTGCGCTGAAGGCAACCGTGAAAGGTTCCGCAGGATTCTACAACCAGGGCGTTACCTGGAAAACCAGCAACAAAAGAGTTGCAACGGTAGACAGCAAGGGCAACGTAGTGGCAAAGGGTGTGGGTTCCGCAACCATTACCGCTACCGAGAGAGGCGGATCCAAGAAGGCAACCTGCGCGGTTAAGGTACTTGCGGCTCCGGACAACGTAACCGTGGATAAGGACTCCAAGACCGTTACGGTTGATGCGATTGTTGGAAGCAATGCGGTGAAAGCAAGACACACCTATCTGTGCTACTACAAGGGTACACAGGCAAATTCCTCCGTACTGATTACCGGTACCGCTCCGGAGAAGCTGGCGAAGGCTCTGAGCGAGCTTTCCGCTACTCCGTGGAATAATAATGCAAAGGTACCGACCGAATTCAAGGAAACCGGTAAAAAGACCATCGAAGCACTGGCAGCAGATGGAACCGGAAACAAGAACTACACCAGAATGGATGTAAGCATCAAGTATGGCGACAAAACTGCAACCATGATGGAGACACTGAAGGATGCGAAAGATAACGACAACTTCAGTATGATTTATGCCAACACCGGAAACGATGCGAATGCGAAGTTTGGCTGCCTCACCTGCACAAACGGCTGCTGGTCCGGCGTTGTTGCCAACGAGAGCCGTCTGACCAGCAAGGACTTTGTTTCTCAGGGTATTCCTGCAGAAGGAACCAAGGTTACAGTAACCTATACGGTACAGACTGATAATTACATCTCTGCAGAGAATCTGAAGAAGGCTGCTGCAGACTATGTCATCCTGGACGTAAGAGCAAAGGACGATTACGATGATGCTCACATTGCAGGAGCAATCAGCACACCGGTAGACATTAAGAGTGCCGATGTGGACGAGACCATCAAGAATATCGTAGCCGATAAGGGTACAGACAAAAAGTATGCACTGATTTGCTACTCCGGCAACAGATACGCTCAGAAGGCATCTTCCGACCTTCGTGCATGCAACGTAAACAACGACAATATCGTAACTCTGGGCGGAGATCAGGGAAAGAAATCCAAGAACGGCGGAATGATTGCTTGGAGAACAGCCGGTTATGACCTGGATCACTACAACTACACCAACGCTGCAACCACATTCAAGAAGATGAAGGATTCTTCCTACGTAATTCTGGATGCCAGAAAGGCTGCAGACTATGATAACGGTCACATTGCCGGTGCGGTTTCCGCAGATGTAGGATACTACATTGATAACAAGTACAGCTCCAAGGACGCTGCAGCAGCGAATGTAAAGACTGTTGTAGACAAGTACGGCAAGGATAAAAAGTACATCGTTATCTGCTACTCCGGCAACAGATATGCCAAGGTAGCAACCGGACTTCTGATGAACAACGGAATCAAGAATGCGAACATCCAGACTCTGGGCGGAGATGATTCCAAGCAGTCCGATGCCGGCGGCATGAAGGCATGGAATGCAAAGTATGCAGGCTACGTTGTGGCAAAGCACACTTCTTCCGGGAACTTCAACTTCGCAAACGGAATCACACCGGAGAACCTGAAGGCCGATGTGGACGGTCAGAAGGTATTCACTGTTATGGACGTAAGAGCAAAAGATGACTTTGATAAAGGTCACATCTCCAATGCAGTATCCGCTCCGTCCAGCGATGAAGCGGCAGTAATGAAGGCCGTAAACGACAACAAGAACGGTCTCTACGTTCTGGTATGCTATACCGGTAACGCCAAGGCCGATGAAGCTCGGAACACCATGGTGAAGAACGGTGTAGACGAAAGCAGAATCATCTGCCTGCAGGGTGGAATGAAAACCTGGAAATAGTATTATAAAGATTAAAGGCGGGGGTGCGAAGCATTCCCGCTTTTTGCTTCTCCGGGGCATTCGTGGTAAAATAAGCAGATATTAAGCAGGATAAGGAGAGCGAAATGGCACAGCTGTATTATCGATATAGTACGATGAATGCGGGAAAGTCCCTGGAGATCATCAAGGTGGCCAACAACTACGAGGAGCTGGGCAAGCGAGTGATGTGCTTGGTTCCGGAGGTGGACGACCGCTACGAGCGGGATATGGTGACCTCCCGGGTGGGATTGAGCCACAAGGCCTACACGGTGGATGACGATACGAACATCATGACGCTGTTCATCGAGAAGAATATGCGGCATCAGATTGACTGCGTGCTGGTGGACGAATGCCAGTTTTTCCGGAAGCATCACGTGCAGGAGCTGGCGGAAATCGTGGACAGCTTCGACGTGCCGGTACTGGCCTACGGACTGAAAAATGATTTTAAGAATGAGCTGTTCGAAGGATCCTACTATTTCCTGGTGTACGCAGACAAGATTGAAGAGATTAAGACCATCTGCTGGTGCGGTCGGAAAGCCACCATGGTGGCCCGAATTCAGGACGGAAAGATTATCAAGCAGGGAGATCAGATCGCAATCGGCGGCAACGACATGTACGCCTCTCTGTGCCGAAAGCATTACAACGACGGAAGATTGTCGGCAGACGACTAGTTCGAGGAAGGAGACAGGCGTGCGGCGATTCGCAGAACGCGGGGGTGGAATTCGAATGATGGTAATCGGCATGATGTTCCTCTGCCTGTGGATGGCGGGAACGAATTTTTCTCGTGCCGCGATAAAAGCAAAACCGGGGAATGCCACCGCGTCCATCAATGCGAAGGCAGGGACGGTGCTGCGGGAAAAGGCCTCCACCTCATCGAAAAAAATCCGAACCCTTCGGAACAATACGAAAATTACCGTTTATTACGAAGTCTATACCCATCGAACCCGGACGGATTCCCGGTACCACTGGTACCGCATCGGCGTGGGAAAGAAGAAAGGCTACGTGCTGGCCAAGCGGGTGGACGGCATCCGCTATCAGGCGGTACTGGGCCGGGCTTCCCGTAAAGTGCCTGCTCGAATCGGGCCGAAAACATCCATGAAGGCAAAGGGAAACTTGTCCAAAGGGGCGGTGGTGTCCGTGCGCATTCGGTCTCGGTACAAGGGGGCCAAGACATGGTGGGATAAGGTTCTGGTGAACGGAAAGTACCGCTATGTCATCGCGGATTCCTTGACGAAGGTGAGCACCTCCGATTACGACGCTTACCTGAAGTCTCAGGGGTTCCCGGCATCCTATCGGAAATCTTTGAAGAAACTTCATAACGAGCATCCGAATTGGGTTTTTCGGGCGAAGAAGGTCAATCTGAGCTACAGCACGGTGCTGTCCCGGGAAACCCGGGACGGGGTCTCTCTGATCTACAAATCCTACCCGAAATCCTATCGGGACAAGGGGCGGAAGAGCTACCGGAACGGAAAGTACATCGCCAAGGACGGCTCCACCTGGTTCAACGCCAACAAAAAGGTGGTGTCCTACTACATGGATCCCCGTCATTTCCTGAACGACCGGAACATCTACATGTACCTGTCTTTGAATTACCATTCTTATCAGAACACGGGCACGGTGAATAAAGTCCTCAGCGGAACGGAGCTGCCGAAGCGAGGCTTCTCTCCGTCTCTGTTCGTGAGCGCAGGCAAGAAGTACAAGGTGAGTCCGATTTTCCTGGCATCTCGGGCTCGGCAGGAAACCGGCGGCGGAAGCATCGCCATTCGGGGATACCGGATGAAAGGAAAGACGGTGTACAATCCGTACAACATCGGCGCTTCCTCGGGATCCAATCCGGTGATGAAAGGCTTGAAGTACGCCTATCGGAAGGGCTGGACCTCCCGCAAAAAAGCGGTGTACGGCGGCGCTCAGGTGCTGTCAAAGGATTACATCAACCGGGGGCAGAACACCATCTACTACCAGCGGTTCAACGTGAAGAACGGATGGCTGCGGGCGGGCACCCATCAGTACATGACCAACATCACGGCACCGTACACGGAATCCAAGTCCATGGCAAAGGCCTACAAAGCCTACGGCCTCACCGGCGAGAAGCTGGTATTCGAGATTCCGGTGTACAAGAGTATGCCGTCTTCCACGAAGTTGCCGAAATAAAAAAACAGGTTCGATTCTCCGGACGTTTCCGGGGAGCCGAACCTATTTTTGTGAGTGAATTATTGATTGTGCACGCCGCATTTAGCCCCTTGGCGGGTATCCCGTTCTTTGAGACGAAGGTTAATTCGATTCAGAATGGTGCGCTTTCGGTAGCTCCATTCCGGCGCCACCAGAAGGCCGCGCTGGGTGTCAGCGGTGAGGCGGTGCACCGTGATGTCTTCCGGAATGATTTCCAGGAGGTCCACCACCAGCTCGCAGTATTCCTCGATGGAGCGGAAAGGTACATAATCCGGCATCGTGTCGTACAGACGGGAGCCCCGGACGATGTTCAGCATGTGAAGTTTGATGCCGAAGGGGTGGACCCGGGCCACGTAGGACACGGTATCGAACATGTCCTGCCGGCTTTCGCCCGGAAGCCCCAGGATGACGTGAACCACCGTTCGGATGCCCCGCCGGTGGAGTTCGGTGATCGCCTCGTGGAAGGTGTCCAGGGAGTAACCGATGCCCATGGCTTCGGAGGTTTTGGGGTGAATGGTCTGAAGGCCCAATTCCACCCAGAGGAAGTGTTCCCGGTTGATCTCTTCCAGCAGATCCAGCACGTCCTCGCCCAGGCAGTCCGGCCGGGTGGCGATGGCGATGCCGTCGATTCGGGAATCCGAAAGAGCATCGTAATAGTATTTTCGAAGAACCGGCACCGGTGCGTAGGTGTTGGTGTGGTTCTGGAAGTAGGCGATGTGCCGGGCATGGGGCCATTTCTCGCTGAGGAGTTCAATCTGCTCGGAGATGGACGAGGCGAACTCGCCGGAACCGGAAGAAGAACAGAAGGCGCAGCCCCCGGTGCCCAGGGTTCCGTCCCGGTTGGGACAGGTGAATCCCGCATCCAGAGAGAGCTTGATGGTTTTTTCGCCAAAGGTTTGTTTGAAATAATTGCTTATAGAAAAATATCGTTCTCCGCCTTGCATGTTTCCTCCAAAATCGTTGCTACACAAAGGGCAACGTGATATAATTACTTTTATTATTTGAAAGGGAAACAGATTCATGCCAGAAGAGAAACCAACGCTTCTTCTCCTCACATGCTGCGGCCCCTGTGCTACAGCCTGTGTCGAGCGAACCGCATTCGACTACGATGTGACCGTGTTCTATTATAATCCAAATATCACGGATTCGGAAGAGTATTATCTTCGAAAAGAGAATCTGGAGAAATTCCTCCGTCTCTTTAATGAAGAGTACAAGGACCGGACTTTGGTGCATTATCTGGAGGGACGGTACGAACCGGAGAAATATCTGGAGCGAACGGCGATGCTGAAGGATGAACCGGAAGGCGGGCGGCGCTGCGAAGAGTGCTTCCGGCTCCGATATGAAGAGGCGGCTCGTGTGGCAAAAGCAAGAAACGCAGATTATTGGACATCCACCATGTCGGTGAGCCCGCACAAGAATTACGACCTTCTCACGAAGACGGGAGAAGAACTTGCCGCAGAGTCGGGCACCTGTTACCTGCCGATTGATTTTAAGAAGAAGAACGGTTTTGGCAGAAGTGTGGAACTTTCAAAGAAGTATGGTCTGTATCGGCAGCGATTCTGCGGATGCGACTATGCAAGGTACGCTAATGCAAAAAGGTTATGAAGGGGACAAGGAGAAAAACAACTATGAGTAACGTAATTATTCCGGAAGGCTATGAGCCGATTCTGGGCCTGAAGGAGACTCAGAGAGCCATCAAGAAGATTAAGGACTACTTCCAGCAGGAGCTGGCCTATGGACTGCAGCTTCGCCGTGTGAGCGCGCCGCTGTTCGTATTCCCGGAAACGGGCTTCAACGACACGCTGAACGGTGTGGAACGCCGGGTGGATTTCACCATTAAGGACATGAACGAGCGCCAGGTGGAAATCGTGCAGTCCCTGGCAAAGTGGAAGAGAATGGCTTTGTACAAGTATGAAGTAGAGCCGGGTCACGGCATCTATACCGACATGAACGCCATTCGGAGAGATGAGGAATTGGATAACCTTCACTCCATTTACGTGGACCAGTGGGACTGGGAGAAGGTAATCACCAAAGAGCAGCGGACGGAAGAATATCTGGAAGAAACCGTGGTGACGATTTACCACGCACTGAAGAACCTGGGCGATTATGTAAACCGTCTCTACCGGGATATTCAGATTGAGCTTCCGAACGAGATTACATTCATCGATTCTCAAGAGCTGGAGGATCGTTATCCGGGCAAGAACCCGAAGGAACGGGAGGACCTGATTACTAAGGAACACGGTGCCGTATTCATCAAGAGAATCGGCGGCGTCCTGGCTTCCGGTGAGAAGCATGACGGAAGAGCACCGGACTACGACGATTGGGAACTGAACGGGGATATCCTGGTGTGGAACGATGTCCTGGACAGAGCGTTCGAGATTTCTTCCATGGGAATCCGTGTGGATGCAGAATCCATGAAGCGTCAGTTGAAGATTGACGGAAAAGAAGACCGTCTGGAGCAGCCATTCCATCAAGGTGTCATCACCGGAAAGTATCCGCTGTCCATCGGTGGCGGAATCGGTCAGAGCCGTCTGTGTATGTTCTTCTTGCAGAAAGCGCACATCGGAGAGGTACAGGCATCGGTATGGCCGGAAGATATGATTGAGGAGTGCGCAGAGCACAATATTTTCCTACTGTAAGAAATGCAATACATCAATGTTGTAATCGATAATAAAAGTGAATTAACAGATACCTACTTCACCTACCGCGCACCGGATTCGGTGGCGGTAGGTGATAAAGTCAGCGCCCTGTTCAGTAACAGAAAGAAGCCGGTGGATGCGTACGTATTCGAAACCGGCGTGGAAACCGATCTTCCGGAGAACAAAATTCGGGAAATCGAATCTGTGGACAAGAGGCGCTCTCTTTCCGAAGAGATGATTGATACCGCCATCTGGATGCGGCGGCGGTACGGCATCAAGTATATTGACGGGGTCAAGATGTTCACCGTGGGCGGAAAAAGGGAAAAGGAGAAGCTGGTGAAGGCACCGGCACTCCGGGAAGAGCCCTGGGAGCTGACGGAGGAGCAGGAATCTGCGGTGAAGCAGATTAACGAGTCCCTGGATCGTCGAAAGGAAAACGTGTTTCTGCTGAAGGGGGTGACCGGAAGCGGGAAGACGGAAGTTTACATGCATGCGGTGGAGCATGCGCTGGCCCAAGGCAGAAGTGCCATCGTGCTGGTGCCGGAAATCGCTCTGGCCATGCAGATGGAGAAGCGGTTTCAGAATCGCTTCGGTGCGGAGAACGTGGCCATCCTGCACAGCAAGTTGACCACTTCGAAGCGGCTAGAGAACTGGCTTCGGATTCGAAAGGGTTCGGCCAAGGTGATTCTGGGTGCCCGGACGGCGATTTTTGCGCCGGTCACGGATCTGGGATTGGTGGTCATTGATGAGGAACACGAATCCACCTACAAATCCGACCACAACCCGAAATACGAGACCATGGATGTGGCGTATAAGAGAGCGGGGACTTTCGGTGCCACGGTGGTTCTCGGAAGTGCGACGCCCAGCGTGGTTTCTTTTTACCGTGCATCCGTCGGAATTTATCACCTGATTGAATTGAAGAACCGGGTGGGAAAAAGCCGTCTGCCCGATGTGGAAATCGAGGACATTCGAGGACAGGTGGCTCGGGGTCGGAATGAGATGATCAGCCTGCGGCTGCAGGAGGAGATGCGGTACTGCCTGGAGAAGGGGGAGCAGGTAATCCTGTTCCTGAACCGGCGGGGATACGCGCCTCAGATTCAGTGCGTGGAGTGCGGATACCGCTATCAGTGCAACGATTGCGGGATTTCCTTGACCTACCACAAGCGAGAGAATGCGGCGGTGTGTCACTATTGCGGGAAGAAATTTCCGCTGCCGAAGAAATGTCCGGAATGCGGAAGCCCTCATATTCGGTACGGGGGCGTGGGCACCGAGAAGGTGGAGGAAGTGGTGCAGGAGATGTTTCCGGAATACAAGGTGGCGCGGTTCGACCTGGATACGGCGAAGAACCAGAAGGAAATCGACCGCACCATGTCGGATTTTGTGCACCAACGGACGAACGTTCTCATCGGCACTCAGATTCTGGCAAAAGGTTTGGATTTTCGGAATGTAGGACTGGTGGGCATCGTGAATGCGGACATTTCCCTGAACATCCCGGATTACCGGGCGTCGGAGCGCACCTACCAGCTGGTGACCCAGGTGTCCGGAAGAGCGGGGCGGAGTTCGGAATCCAGCCGGGTGGTGATTCAGACCTACAATCCGGAGGCGGAAGCCATCGCTTTTGCCGCTCAGGGGGATTACGACGGGTTCTATGAGTCGGAATTACTCCACCGAAATATCATGAATTATCCACCATACTCCGATTTAATTGCGGTATCCTTTACAGAAGGGGAAAAATACCGACCGGGGAATCGGACCGCAATGGAGTATGCGGAGGATTTTAAAGGGAAATTGGAAAATATGCAGAATCTGCCGGATAAATCCATGATTTACCGGCCTCGGGAGGAAGTGCTCCGGGGGAATACGGAACGGAAGCGGGTGACCTTTCTGATCAAAGCGCCGAAAGGGTCCCGCAGTGGATTCATTCAGATGTACATGTGGTATCGGGATTGGATGATTCAGCAGAAGTCGACAATATATATTGAAATTGATGTCAATCCGTATGGCATCGTGTAGGAGGAACAATGGCTATTCGTAAAATCGTAGAGAAAGGGGACGAGATCCTCGCAAAGAAATGCAAACCGGTGAAAGAGGTGACGAAGCACATTCAGACCGTGACCCGTGACATGATCGACACCATGATCGAAGCCGACGGCGTAGGCCTGGCGGCGCCTCAGATTGGAATCATGAAGCGGATGTTCGTGTGCCGTCCGGAACTGGAGGAACCGGAACACAATTACGTGTTCATCAATCCGGAAATTCTGGAGAAGGAAGGGGAGCAGGACTCCATGGAGGGCTGCCTCAGCGTGCCGGGATACATCGGACACGTGGTTCGTCCGGAGAAGGTTCGCATTCAGGGACTGGATGCGGAAGGCGAAATGCAGGATCTGGTCTTTGACGGTTTTGCGGCTACCTGCATCTGTCACGAATACGATCACCTGGACGGAATTCTCTATACCGACCGTTCGGACAACGTGATGACCAACGAGGAATATGCGGAAATCCTGAAGAAACAGGAAGAAGAGGAGCGGTAGATGAAGATTGTTTTTATGGGAACGCCGGAGTTTGCGGTGCCTTCATTGGAAAAGCTGATTGAATGCGGCTGCGAGATTCCGATGGTGGTCACCCAGCCGGACCGCCGGGGCAATCGGGGCAAGGTTACCTTCTCCCCGGTAAAAGAATGCGCGCTGCAGCACGGACTTCCGGTGGCACAGCCGCAGCAGATTCGCAAGGATGAAGAATTCATGCAGGAGTTGGAAGCCCTGAAACCGGATTTCATCGTGGTGGCGGCCTTCGGCCAGCTGCTTCCGGAACGGGTATTGAATGCACCGAAATATGACTGCATCAACGTGCACGGATCCCTGCTCCCGAAACTTCGGGGTGCGGCGCCGATGCAGTACTCCATCCTTCAGGGGGACAAGACCACCGGCGTGACCATCATGAAGATGGCCAAAGGCTTGGATACGGGAGATATGATTTCCAAAGCGGAAATGAACATCGAAGGCATGACCATCCATGAACTGGCGGACAAACTGTCGGTACTGGGGGCGGAGCTTCTGGTGAAGACCATTCCGGAGATTGTGAACGGAACGGCCGTCTATACTCCGCAGAACGAGGAAGAACATACTTATGCATCGATGATTCGGAAGGAAGACGGACTGACGGATTTCAGCGGGGATGCGGTATCGGAGGAACGAAAGATTCGGGCCTACGACCCGTGGCCGGCGCTGTACAGTTTCCTTAACGGGAAGCAGATTAAATTCTTCCGGGCGGAAGTGTCGGAAGAAGAAGGTACCCACGACGGGGGTGTAATCTCCGCGGTGGACAAAAAATCCTTCACGGTGGACTGCGGCAAGGGTAAACTTCGGATTCTGGAAGTCCAGCTGCAGGGAAAGAAACGAATGAGTGCAGGAGATTTTCTGCGGGGCGCGGGCGTGTCCGTGGGAGATCGGCTGACGAAAGGAGAATAGACTATGTACTACGGAGGAATGGGATATTACAGCTCGATGATTGTACTGATTCCGGCGATGATTTTTACCATGATTGTCCAGGGTAGAATTAAGCGGGCGTACTCCAGATATTCTCAAGTGGAGAACAGTCGGCGCCTAACCGGTGCCCAAGCGGCCCGGATGATGTTGGATGCCAATGGGCTGTCCGGCGTGCCAATCAATATCCTGAACGGCGGCGACGATTTGAATAACTATTTCGACCCGAGAAGCAACTCGGTAAACCTGTCTCAGGCGGTATACCACACGGATTCCATTGCGGCCATGTGCATCGCCTGTCACGAGGTGGGCCACGCGATTCAGCATGCCACCAATTATGCGCCGGTACGAATCCGGAACGGAATCGTTCCGCTGGTGAACTTGACGTCCACCTTCTCCTGGCCGCTGATCATGCTGGGATTGATTTTCTCCACCTCCAGCCGGTACGGCTCCCTGCTGTTTAATCTGGGAGCGCTGTGCTTTGTATTCGTAATCCTGTTCCACCTGGTAACACTGCCGGTAGAACTGAATGCCAGCAATCGGGCGTTGAAGCAGATGACCTCCATCGGCATGGTGAGCGATTTCGATTACAGCGGAAGCCGCAAGGTGCTTCACGCTGCGGCGATGACGTACGTGGCCGCGCTGGCAACCGCCGTTGCATCTCTTATCCGGATTCTGCTGATCCGCGGAAGTAATGACAGATAGATGAACCAAGATTTTCGAGTGAGTTATAATGCGCTTCGGAAGATTTATTCTCAGGAAGCCTATTCGAATATTGCGATGAACGAAGCCCTGGAGGACGGAAAAAACTGTTCTCCCGGCTTTGTTCGTTATGTTGTGAAAGAAATCCTTCGTCGCTCCATGACTCTGGATTACGTCATTGCCGGCCTTTGCCGGAACGGACTCCGGGGAATGAAAAGCCGGACGAAGGTTCTTCTTCGCATGGGAATTTTTCTCCTGAACGAAGTGGACAGCATCCCGGATGCGGTATGCGTCAACGAAATCGTGGAGCTGGCCGGCGCCGTAGACAGACCCAATCGTGGTTTTATCAACGGCGTCCTCCGAAGCTATCTTCGGGGCGGTAAAAAAATGAATTTGCCGGGCGGAAGCGACCGACACGCTTTGGCCGTTCGGTATTCCTGTCAGGAGAATCTGGTGAAGCTGATGCTGAATCAGTACGGATTGGAAGAGGGGGTCCGAATTCTGGACGCCTTTAATCGGCCGGTGCCCGTAGCGCTTCGGAACAATCCGCTGAAACAGGACCGGGAAGCGCTTCTGCAGCAGCTCCGGGAGCTGGAGATTGAAGGGACGCCTTCGGCGGAGTGCGACAGCGGCATCTTGACGGAAGGAGGCGCCTTGATTCAGAACGATTTGTTCCGAAGGGGGCACTATTCGGTGCAGGGCATTTCCTCTCAGATGGCGATTCAGGCATTGGCGCCGAAAGCCGAATCTAAGGTGTTGGATATGTGCGCGGCACCCGGCGGGAAGACCACGGGAATCGCTGAACGGATGGGGGACTGCGGCACAGTGGAAGCGTGGGATATTCATCCCCATCGGACGGAGCTGATTCGGAGAAATGCGGAGCGGCTGGGCCTTCATTCCGTGGAGACCGCAGTGAAGGACGCGACCGTGTTCTATCCGGAGCTGGAAGGCTGCTACGATGCGGTGGTGGCGGACGTACCGTGTTCCGGGCTGGGAACCATCCCGGTGAAGCCGGAAATCAAGCTTCGGGATCATACCGGAGAGTACGCCAGTCTGGTGAAGATTCAGCGGCGGATTCTGGAAAACGCGTGGAAATATGCAAAACCGGGCGGAAGAGTGATGTATTCCACCTGCACAATTAATAAAGAAGAGAATGAAAAAGTCGTGGAGGCATTCCAAAAAAGCATGCCGGACAGTCGGGTTATTGAAAAAAGGCTGATTTTACCGTATAATAAGACTGGCTTTTTCTATACCGTACTGGAGAAGCCGGAGTAAATTGACGGGGAAAATAATGGAAATAGGATATTATACAGACAAAGGAAAAAAGCGAACCCAGAACGAGGATGCGATTCGCGTGCTGACGCGACATAATGTTTTTATGCTGGCGGATGGCGTGGGCGGAAACCGGGCCGGAGAGATTGCCAGCAATAGGACGCTGGATATCGTGAGCGAATATTTTGAGAACAACCCCATTGAGGCGCTGGAAGGATCCGACCGGATATTTCGGTACTTTGAGGATGCGGTGGATTACGTGAACGAAGCCATTAAGCAGATGGCCCATTCCGTTCCGGAGTGTGCCGGAATGGCCACCACATTGGTATTTGCCTACGTTCGAGACCGGATTCTCTACATCGCGAATGTGGGAGACAGCCGGGTGTATTTCATTCACGGAAAGGAAATTCATCAGATTACGGTGGATCATACCTATGTGAACGATCTGGTTATGATGGGTGCAATTACCCGAAGCGAGGCGGAGCACCATCGGAAGAAGAACGTAATCACTCGGGCCATCGGAGCGAATTCCTACAACAATCCGGACTGCTTCAATATTTATATTGAGCCCACGGATCGAATTCTGCTCTGCAGCGACGGGCTGTACGACGAAGTATCGGAAGAGGAAATTCTGGAATTGATGACTTCTACCGATGATATGAAGGCCTGTGCCAAGGAATTGGTGGATCGGGCCAATGCAAACGGTGGAAACGACAATATCTCGGTTATTTGTGTAAGTATGGTGGAGGACAATTATGAGTAACAGATTGCTGGCGGGTCGATATGAACTGCTGGAGAAAATCGGAGACGGCGGCATGGCCGTTGTGTATAAGGCAAAGGACAAACTGCTGAACCGATTTATCGCCATCAAGATTCTGCGGCCGGAATTTACGAAGGACCCGACGTTTGTAGAGAACTTCAAGCGGGAGTCTCAGGCAGCAGCGGGACTGGCTCATCAGAACATCGTCGGGGTATACGATGTAGGCAGAGAAGGAAACATCAACTACATCGTGATGGAACTGGTAGAAGGTCAGACCCTGAATGAGATTATCGCGAAAGAAGCACCGATGGACTATCGCCGTGTCATCGAGATCACCAAACAGGTGGCGGCGGCACTTCGGGTGGCGCACCGGAACAAAATCATTCACCGCGATGTAAAGCCGCACAATATCATGGTTACGACGGATGGAATCGTGAAGCTGGCGGATTTCGGAATCGCCAAAGCGGTGAACGATGCCACCATGTCCACCGGAAGCAAAATCATCGGTTCGGTTCACTATTTCTCGCCGGAACAGGCGCGGGGAAATTACGTGGACGAGCGTTCGGATATCTATTCCTTGGGAATCGTTATGTACGAGATGCTCACGGGACAGGTTCCGTTCGACGGAGATAATCCGGTAACTATTGCCCTCAAGCACATCAACGAAGAGATCACGCCGCCGAGCCAGCTGGTGGACGGTATTCCGCCGGCACTGGAGCAGTGCGTGCTGAAGGCCACCAGCAAGTTCCAGACGAACCGCTACAGCAGTGCGGATGAGCTGATCGAAGAGCTGAACAATATTGAATTCGTTACCCGTATGGTAGGTAATTCTATTTTTAACGAAGCCTCCGAACAGGTGGAACAGAGCCGGAAGGGTCAGACCGACGAGGACGAGGATTACGAGGATGAGGACGACGATGAGTCCTACGACCGGAAATCCCGAAAGAAGAGGAAAAAACCGAAGAAGAAGCTGACCAAAGCGCAGAAGAAGCGCCGCATCCTGATTGCGATAGCCGCGGTACTGGCAGTGGGTCTGGGCGTTGCGGTTGCCGGATTCAACGGCCTTTTCTCCGGTCAGAAGGACGTTCCGGACCTCTACGGAATGACGGTAAAACAAGCCAAGAAGGAAGTGGAAGCGGCTGGCTTTAAGCTGAAGGAGGGTAAGGAGGTCTATTCCAACGACTACTCCAAGGGTCAGATTGCGGAGCAGGATCCGGAGTCCGGTTCGAAAGCGAAGAAGGGATCTTCCATCACCGTTCATGTGAGCAAGGGACCGCAGGCCGGAACGGTGCCGAATCTGGTGGGCCACAACGAAAGCGAAGCGGAAGAGATGCTGAAGTCTTCGGATTACGAGCTGGGTACGATTAAACAGCAGACTTCCACGGAAGCGGCAGGCACCATCATTTCCCAGGATCCGAGCGGCGGCGAGGAAGCCGATCACGGCACTCAGGTGAACATCGTGGTCAGCGACGGAAAGGGCGTTCAGAAGTCCACTGTGCCGTCCATTACCGGACGAACCCTGACCGAGGCGAAGCAGGCGCTCCGAAGTGCGGGCTTCAAGGTAGGCAAGGTAACCTACGAGGAAAGCAATGCATACGGCAGCGGCTACGTAATGTGGCAGCAGTATGCGGCAAATACCGAGCTGAACAAGGGTACCAAGATTGACATCGAGGTCAGCAAGGGCGCACCGAAGACCAACGACAACAAGAAGCCGAACAAGAAGCCGTCGAATACCGACAGCGACGACAACGGCAGCAATTCGGTGGACGATTAGCATATGATTGGAAAAGTGGTAAAAGGAATCGGGGGCTTCTATTACGTCTCCGACGGAAAAGAAATCATTCAAGGAAATGCTCGGGGAAATCTGAAGCGCCGAAAGAAGGATACCATCTATGTGGGAGACGAGGTGGAATATGAAATTCGTCCGGAAGATGGGGAATGTATTATCACCAAAGTACTCCCGCGCCGGAATATTCTAAAGCGTCCGCCGGTATCCAATTTGGATACGCTGGTCATCGTCTCTTCGGCAGAAACGCCGGAGATGATTCCCCTGGCGGTGGACAAGCTGACGGTGTACTGCGAGATTACCGGGATTCGGCCGATTCTTGTTTTTACAAAAGCGGATTTGGCATCGGAAGAGCGGATGCGAGAGCTGGAGAATATGTACCGGGAGGTGTATCCAGTCTATCCCATCAGCAGCGTCACCGGAGAGGGTGTGGACGACCTTCGCAAGGCCGTTGCGGGACAGAGCGTGGCTCTGGCGGGTCCGTCGGGCGTGGGCAAATCCACATTGCTGAACGCATTGATTGCGGATGCGGATGCGGAGACCGGAAACCTCAGCGAGAAGACCGGCCGGGGAAAGCACACCACGCGGCACGTGGAAATTTTTCCACTGGATCACGCCACCTATGTGTACGACACGCCGGGATTTACGTCTCTGGATTTGCCGGAGATGGATCCTCGGGAGCTTCGGAATTTCTTCCCGGAATTCCGGGAACCCGGAGCTCATTGCCGCTACGGCGACTGCGTGCACATTAACGAGCCGGCATGCGGCGTGAAGGAAGCCCTGGCAGAGGGCGAAATCTGCCGGACGAGATACGACAGTTATTTAAAAATGTATGAAGAGGTTCAGAAATGGCAAAAGTAGCACCATCAATTCTATCGGCAGATTTTTCCAAACTGGGAGCGGATGTACAGGAAATATGTGAATTCGGCGCAGATTACATCCATGTGGACGTTATGGACGGCGCCTTCGTTCCAAACATCAGCTTCGGAGCCGGCGTGATGAAAAGTTTGAATAATGTGGCAACCATTCCATATGATGTCCATCTGATGATCGAGGATCCGGACCGATACATCGAGGACTTCGTGACACCGAACACGGAATTCATTACCGTTCATCAGGAGGCTTGCCGTCATCTGGACCGGACGATTCAGCATATTCACAGCACCGGAGTGAAAGCCGGCGTTGCCCTGAATCCGGCCACCCCTATCGTGATGGTGGAGGATGTGCTGGACAAAGTGGACATGATTCTGATTATGTCCGTGAACCCGGGTTTTGGCGGACAGAAATTCATTCCGAGAGCACTGGACAAAATTCGCCGCCTGGATGAAATCCGGAAGACAAACGGGTACGATTTCGTCATCGAAGTGGATGGCGGAGTAAACCTTCAGAACTGCGAAGAGCTGAAATCCGTCGGCACCGACATCCTTGTAGCCGGCTCGGCAGTCTTCAAGGCAGAGGACCGGAAGGAAGCCATAGCGGTTCTGGGCAAGTAATTCAGAATGCACCGGCGCTAAGGAAGTATGCAATAACAGGGAGCATCACACGAATATGTGGTGCTCCCGTTTTTTTGGTTCTTCACTTTTTTCTCGGGGATTTTAACAAAAGAGCAAACCTGCATCCGGAAAGCAATCTCATCGTCAAGCTGAGATTGCTTTCCGGATGCAGGTTCTTTCATTCTTGGACGCCGGCGGGCCGGGAAAATCCTGAGCATGGTGGCGTGTCCTGACGGAGGATAAAGGGTTTGCGGGCATGCCCACGCCAACATTTGCGCCGGATACCTGCTAATGAGATTCAATTGTTGGCGTGACCAGACGGTGCTCCAAAGGTTTGCGGGCATGCCCACGCCAACATTTACGCCGGATACCTGCTAACGAGATTCAATTGTTGGCGTGCCCTGACGGAGGACCAAGGGTTTGCGGGCATGCCCACGCCAACATTTGCGCCGGATACCTACTAATGAGATTCGGTTGTTGGCGTGACCTGACGGTGCTCCAAAGGTTTGCGGGCATGCCCACGCCAACACGCTCATGTCCATCATTAAGAAAAGAATGTTTACCTTATACAAAAGGCAATCCCCGAGAAAAAAGTGAAGAACCAAAAAGCGTGAACTGCCCTCGAAAATCTAGGCATATAGGAATGAAGCAGAACGGTGCAGACAATACAATTAGAAGCGAGCCGTTTTTAGCTCAGAGGTTTAATGAGGAAGATGCAAGGAATTATTTTTTCTTTACAACGGGCCGAAATAATGGGAAAATAGTCAGCGGATGGTATTCTTTGTTGAAACTATACCGAAAGGAGAAAAAATGAATAACAAGATGTCCAAAAGTGAAAAGGAGAAACAGATCCGTCGGGAAGCGAAAGCAACTATTATCCTCTTTCTGATCTGTTTTGTGTGGAATGTGGGCTGCGCCTACGGTCTGTCCGGCTGCAGCGTCCGGGTACTGGGGCTCCCCCTGTGGTGGGTGCTCAGCACTCCGGGGGTGTTCGTAATTGCCGTTGTGGGAGTAATCTTCTTGGTGCGCAAAGTCTTCGTGGACTTTGATCTGGATGAAGAATCGGAGGGAGGTGCCCATCATGCAGAGTAAGCATTTAATCGTGCTGGCAATTCTGAGTGCCTACCTTTTGATTAATCTGGGAATCGGAATTTATATCAACCGAAAGACGGCGGGGGAGGAAAATTTCCTCAGCGCTTATTTCGTTGGATCCCGAGGCATGGGCGGACTGGTTCTGGCCATGACATTAGTGGCTACCTATACCAGTGCCAGCTCTTTCCTGGGAGGACCGGGGTTGGCTTCCACCTTCGGCCTCTCCCAGTCCTGGATTGCCGGAGTGCAGATTGGCGCCACGTTCCTGACGCTGGGCGTGCTGGGAAAGAAATTTGCGCTGATTTCCAGGCGGATTCAGGGGGTAACCATTTCCGATTACCTGAGGGCCCGGTATCAATCCGGGGCGGTGGTGGTCCTTTGCGGCCTGGCGTTGGTGGTGTTCTTCATCACCCAGATGATTGGGCAATTTATCGGCGGAGCCACCCTGATTCAGACGGTGACAGGCGTTCCCTATTGGGCCGGACTCCTTCTGTTCGGCGCGGTGGTGGTTTTATATACTGCTTTTGGGGGATTCCGGGCGGTGGTGCTGACGGATACCCTGCAAGGAATCGTGATGACATGCGGAACGTTTTTGATGCTGTTCTTTATCATTCGCCAATGCGGCGGCATGGAGGACATCGTGAATCAGCTGAACGTGTCCAATCCGGGCTGGGACCTAATGGGGAAGGGTGCCTACGGGAAGGACATTGCGGTCCTTCAGCCGGGGTACATGATTTCCTACTGGGTGCTGGTGGGCATTGCGGTGCTGGGGCTTCCGCAGACGGCGGTGCGCTGCATGGGGTTCAAGGATACCCGTTCCATGCACCGGGCGATGATCTACGGAACGGTGGTGATTGGCATCCTGATGATCGGCATGCATTTGGCAGGAACGCTGGCGTATCCCCTGGTGGAGAACGCGAATCTGGACAGCACGGATCAGGTGATTCCGTACGTAGTGATGAAATACATGCCGGGATGGGCCGCGGGATTTTTCCTGGCGGCACCCTTGGCGGCGGTGATGTCCACGGTGGACTCCCTGCTGATTCTTTCCTCGGCCACGATTCTGAAGGATCTGTATTTGAATTACATCGTGAAGCGGAAGGTGTGCCCGGAGGCAGAGGATGTTCGGGACGTTTCCTCAGAGCTGATGAAGACGCATCCGGCAGCGGCGGCCAACGTGCCGAAAATCAGCTTTGGCATTACGGCGGTGATCGGAATTCTTACCTGCTTGATTGCGCTGAACCCGCCGGACGTAATCGCTTGGATCAACCTCTTCGCCTTCGGCGGCCTGGAGGCCACGTTCTTCTGGCCGATTATCGGCGGTCTGTACTGGCGGAAGGGAAACAGCAAAGCTTGCCTGGCATCCACTACCGTGGGGCTGATTACCTTTGTCTTTTTCAACCGGGTAAAAATACTGCCGCTGGGTATCCACGAAATCGTGGCGGCTCTGGTGCTGGGCGGAATCGTGTATTTCGCGGTGGGCAGTGCGACTGCGCAGGAAGTGCCGGACGAGGACATGCTGGAGAAGTGTTTTTAATAATTAGAACAGGATTATAACGATGAATTTAACACTGTTTATTCCATCCAAAGAATATACGGCGGCGGGAGAGCGCTGGGCCGAAATGCTGCGGCTCCCGGTGGTTACGGATGCCGCCGAGCTGTCTCCGGACCGGCTCCACCTGCAGACGGACGAAGGGGGCCTTTCCCTGGTTCAGGGAAAGCTGTCGGTGCGAGGGGATTTCACCCACATGATTCCGCGGCTTCGCCCCTCCAATCTGAACCGGGAGTTTTTGGTAAAAGCAGGCCGAATGAAGGGCATAGAGCGTCCGGTGGCCATCGACGCCACCGCCGGGCTGGGGGAGGATTCCCTGCTCCTGGCGGCGGCCGGATTCCGAGTACACCTCTTTGAGTATAACCCGGTCATCGCTGCTTTGCTGCTGGATGCCATGGAGCGGGCCCGGGAGGTGCCGGAGCTTCGGGAGCCGGTTTCCCGCATGGAGCTTCACGTGGAGGACAGCATCGAGGCAATGAATCGGGCGGAGGATTCCATCGGGGGTATTCCGGATCTGGTGCTGCTGGATCCCATGTTTCCGGAGCGGCAGAAGAGCGCCCTGGTGAAGAAGAAATTCCAGCTGATTCACCGACTGGAGTCCCCTTGCATGGAGGAGGAGACCCTGCTGAACGCTGCGATTGCGGCCGGCCCGAGGAAAATCCTCATCAAGCGGCCGCTGAAGGGACCGTGGCTGGCGGGGCGCAAACCGGGGTATTCCATCTCCGGAAAAGCCGTGCGGTACGACTGCATTCTTTTACCTAGAGATTAGTCCGAAGCGGAAAATCAATAATGGTTATTTAGAAAATTATAGTAATCGACTTGTTTATTTGTATAAAAAATGTATAATATTGTTGATGATTTATTCCAAATGGAACAAGGAGGATTATGGTAATGAGTGATGTAAGTATGCTGGAGCCAAAAAGTGTATTCCAGTACTTTGATGAGATTAGCGCAGTTCCGCGTGCATCCAAGTTCAACGCAAAGATCAGCGAATATCTGGTGAATTTTGCGAAGAAAAACAATCTGGAATACTACCAGGATGAGCTGGGCAACGTGATTATTTATAAAGGCGCGACTCCGGGATATGAGACCGCTGAACCGGTGATGCTGCAGGGCCACATGGATATGGTTGCCGCTGTTGCAGAAGGTTACGAACACGATTTCGAAACCCAGCCGCTGGAAATCTACGTAGACGGAGATTATGTAACCGCAGCAGGAACGACCCTGGGTGCGGATAACGGGATCGCAATCGCAATGGCACTGGCTGTACTGACTTCGGATCAGGTGAGCCACCCGGCATTGGAAGTATTGATTACCGTGGATGAAGAAATCGGTATGCTGGGCGCAGAAGGCCTGGATCCTTCTAAGATTTCCGCTCGCAGAATTATCAACATCGATTCCGAGTCCGAAGGCGTTATCACCGTAGGCTGTGCCGGTGCGGTAGATTGCATTACAACATTTGAGACTCCGAGAGTAACGAAGTCCGGCGTTTGCTACAAGTACGCATTGGACGGACTACAGGGCGGTCACTCCGGAATGGATATCGACAAAGAGAGAGGCAATGCCATCGATCTGACCGGTCGTGTTTTCCTGGACTGCCTGAAAGAAGCAAGAATGAATATCGTTAGCCTCACCGGCGGTGCCGTTACCAACGCAATTTGCAATAAGGTATCCGGTGAAGTTCTGGTGCATCCGGATGACTGCATCGCATTTGAGAAGGCAATGCGCGAAGTTTCGGCAGAGCTGAAGTCAGAGTACGAAATCGCGGATCCGGGCCTGAAAATCACCATGGAGAGAGTCGGCGAGATGGAAACCGAAGTCGTTTCGGATGAGTGTCAGATGAACCTGATGAAGTATCTCTTCGTGATTCCGACCGGCGTTCACCACATGAGCGTAGCGCTTCCGGGCATCGTAGAGACATCCATGTCCATTGGATTCATCCGTCTGGAAGGCGACACCATGCAGACCGGTGCGATGATCCGTTCTTCCGTGGACAGCCGCAAGAAGAACCTGTGCCAGCGCGTAAAGATGGTTTCCGAAGCATACGGCGGCAAGTGCGAGTTCTCCGGCGATTACGGCGCATGGGAGTTCAACAACCACTCCACACTGCTGGACATCTGCGTGGATGCCTTCGAACTGCACTTCGGCAAAAAGCCGGAAGTGGGTGCGGTTCATGCCGGACTGGAATGCGGAAAGTGGGCGGAGAAGTGGGGTGCCATCGACGCGGTATCCATCGGACCGGAGATGATGGAAGTTCACTCTCCGAACGAGAAGCTGTCCATCCCATCCACCGCAAGAACATGGGAATACCTGAAGGCAATCCTGGCTGCCTGCAAATAGGATTTCGACAATACGAATCGGGTAAAAAAATCGAGAGTGCATCTTCGCGATGCACTCTCTTTTCATGTGTCTAGAAGTGGGTGTGGCGCACGATGGTGTCCATGAAGACCTGCATGGCCTGGGTGAGGTACCGGCCCTTCTTCCAATAGAAGTACAGATTTCGGGTGATATTCTCGCCCGCCAGCTTGTAATACACCAGGTTGGGATCCGGGGTGGCTCTGCCGATCAGGAGTTCTCCGGTGAACGCAATTCCCAGGCCGGAGCCGGCCACGTTGTAGGCGGTGAGCTGCTGATCCAGTTCCAGTGCAACGCGAGGTTTAAATCCGTATTCCTGGCAGAGGAGCCGGGCGCGGTTTCCGGTATCGTTGAAGGAATGGAGCAGGATGAAGGGCTCCTTTTGGAACAGAGCGAGATTCACGGCCGGATATTCATCCTGACGGAAGGACCCGTCCTGAATGGCCTTCTGAGGAATTTGATAGTCTCGCAGTCCCATGTTGATGGCGAAATTTTTGGGCACCACCAGGACCAGATCTTCCCGGCCCACCTGGTGCCGGTCAAAGACCTTCAAGTCCAGTTCCTTGTTGTCCAGGATAAAGTCAATCTGGGAGTCCTGAAGCAGCTTCACCAGTTCCCGGGATTTCGCTTCCACCAGGGAGATTTCCAGGTCCGGATATTTGGCGGAGAATCGGGCGAGCAAGGGCGGAAGCACCCAGGAGGAGAAGAAGTTGCTCCCACCGAAGTGCAGGGAGCCGGTGCGCAGTTCCCCAAAGTCATTGATGAAGGTCTCGAATTCCGTGGTGGCGGTCATAATCTGATGCACCGCATGGATATACTGCTTGCCGCACTCGGTGAGCTCCAAGGGCTTGGTGCTGCGGTCGAAAAGGGGATATCCCACCTTCTTCTCAATCCGCTTCACATTGGCGCTCAGCGAAGGCTGAGAGATGTACAGCTTGGCCGCCGCCTTGGAAAAACTCTTCTGTTTATAAACTTCATATACATATTCCATTCCCTGAAACATGGCTTCTCCTTATATAACTTCAAAACTATAGTTTATATAAAAATATAAGTATTTGATTATAATACAATATTTACATATACTTTACAAGTGAGCCGGCATAGCGAATTCCTCGCATTGTCGGAAATGGTTGGAAGATATAAGGTTTTTTTTATAGGAGAAGAGAGTTATGGAAATGTACGGAATCGATCAGCTGGGTATTCAGGCAAGTCAGGTGCACCACAATCTGTGCGCGGCAAGACTGGTGAAGAAATCTCTGGAGCGGGGGGAAGCGACCTTGTCCTCGACGGGCGCCCTTTCGGTGGAAACGGGAAAGTATACCGGCCGATCTCCTTACGATAAATACATTGTAGACAGCCCGGCGGTGCACGATCGGATTCATTGGGGAAGCGTCAATCGCCCGATTGACCGGAGAATTTTTAACCGGGTTAAGGGGGATATGATTGGGTATCTGAACGGGAAAGAAGTGTTCGTTTTCGATGGTTTTGCCGGTGCAGACAGCAAGTACACCCGGAAAATTCGGGTCATCAACGAGAAAGCGTGGCAGAACCTGTTCATCCACAACCTTCTGATTCGTCCGACGGAGGAACAGCTGGAGGAATACGGCGAGGCGGATTTCACCATCCTGGCGGTGCCGGGGTTCAAGTGCGATGCGAAGAAGTACGGCATTCATTCGGAAGCGGCGATTATCATCGATTACGAGGCACACTTTGTCATCATTGCCGGAACCAGCTATGCGGGAGAGATTAAAAAATCCGTGTTCTCCATCATGAATTACGTGCTGCCGGTAGAAGACAACGTGCTGCCGATGCACTGCTCGTCCAATATGGATCCGGAGACTGGGGAGACGGCAGTATTCTTCGGATTGTCCGGAACCGGAAAGACAACCCTGTCGGCGGATCCGGCGCGGAAGCTGATCGGGGATGACGAACACGGCTGGTCCGACGACGGTGTGTTCAATATTGAGGGGGGATGCTACGCGAAGTGCATCGACCTGGAAGAAGAGGAGCAGCCGGAAATCTATCATGCGATTCGATTCGGTTCGGTGGTGGAAAACGTGGTTCTGGATCACGAGACCCGAGAAGCGGATTATTCCGACCGGGAGCTGACGCCGAACACCCGTGTGGGATATCCGATTGATTTTATCGATAATGCGGAGATTTCGGGAAAGGGCGGAATCCCGAAGGTGGTAATCTTCCTGACGGCGGATTCCTTTGGCGTACTGCCGCCGATTTCCAGACTGTCCAAGAATGTGGCCATGTACCAGTTCGTCACCGGTTTTACCGCAAAGGTGGCCGGCACGGAGCGGGGCATCAAGGAACCGCAGCCGACATTCTCCACACTGTTCGGGGAACCGTTCATGCCGCTGAGAGCGGAATGCTATGCGGAGATGCTGGGCGAGCGTCTGGAGAAATATGGCACAAAAGTATATTTGGTGAATACCGGCTGGACCGGTGGTGCGTACGGTACCGGTTCCAGAATGAAGTTGAAGTACACCCGGGCAATGATTCATGCGGCTCTGGAAGGAAAGCTGGACGATGTGGAGTACGTTCACGACGACCTCTTTAATTTGGACATTCCACAGAGCTGCCCGGATGTACCGGCAGAAATCATGAATCCGAGAGATACTTGGAAGGATAAGCAGGCGTACGATCTTCAGGCCAGAGAATTGGCGAAAATGTTCCAGGACAACTTTGAAAAAAAGTATCCGGACATGAAGAAAGAAATCGCCGCTGCCGGACCGCATGTAGACAACATCGAGGATGAAGCGGCCGCAATGTAACGAAAAAACAAATGGTGGATAAGGAAAGGAGAATCCGGTGTAAATCGGATTCCTTTTTCTGTTGGAGAATTACTCTTCGTCGATTGGGTAGTTTTCCTATGAAGAGTTGGTGAAGTCGTGGAATTACGGCAATCGATGTGCTATTATCAGTCTCATACGTAGAGTGCTAATTCGCACAGAAAATGAGGTAGATTATGAACGAGGTAAAAACACCGAAGAAACCGGTGATTAATTTCTGGATTGGTGCATTGATGGTACTTCTGTGCATCAATATTTTTCTGAAACCGTATATTCAGAAGATGCAGATTCAAGATGTGAAGTACAGCACCTTTATCTCCCAGACCGAAAAAAAGCAGGTGAAAGAGGTGGAGGTGCAGGAAAATAAAATCGTGTTTACTTTGAAGGATGACGACAAGATCTACGAAACCGCAAAGATGAACGATCCGGAGCTGATCGACCGGCTGTCGGAATCCGGCGCCAAGTTCTCCGGGGAGATTAACGAAACCATGTCTCCGCTGGCAAGCTTCCTGTTGACGTGGATTTTACCAATCTTGCTCTTCATGTGGCTGGGCAAGCGGATGCAGAAGAGCCTGATGGATAAGTCCGGCGGCGGTGCCGGTTCCATGATGTTCGGAATGGGTAAGTCCAATGCGAAGATATACGTGCAGTCCACCAACGGCATCAAGTTCTCCGATGTAGCCGGGGAGGATGAGGCCAAAGAGAATCTACAGGAAATCGTGGATTATCTCCACGACCCGAATAAATACAAGACCATCGGTGCCTCTATGCCGAAGGGCGTGCTTCTGGTGGGTCCTCCGGGAACCGGTAAGACCATGTTGGCAAAAGCCGTAGCGGGGGAATCCAATGTGCCCTTCTTCTCCATTTCCGGATCGGAATTCGTGGAGATGTTCGTAGGCATGGGTGCCTCAAAGGTTCGGGATTTGTTCAAGCAGGCGAAGGAGAAGGCTCCGTGCATTGTTTTTATCGACGAGATCGATACCATCGGTAAAAAGAGAGAGGGCCAGGTTGGCGGAAACGATGAGCGGGAGCAGACCCTGAATCAGCTGCTGACGGAGATGGACGGATTCGAAGGAAACAACGGCGTCATTATTCTGGCGGCGACCAACCGTCCGGATTCCCTGGATCCGGCACTGACGAGACCGGGACGGTTTGACCGGAGAGTACCGGTGGAACTTCCGGATCTGAAGGGACGAGAAGCGATTCTGCGGGTTCACGCCAAGAAGATTAAAGTGGAGCCGAATGTGGATTACGAGAAAATCGCTCGGATGGCCTCCGGTGCTTCCGGTGCGGAGCTGGCCAATATCGTAAACGAAGCGGCACTTCGGGCGGTTCGGGACAAGCGTCACTTTGCCACGGAAGCGGATCTGGAGGAAAGCATTGAAGTGGTTATCGCCGGATATCAGAAGAAGAATGCCATTCTGACGGATCGGGAGAAGTGGACCGTCTCCTACCATGAAATCGGTCATGCTTTGGTGGCCGCAAAGCAGAGCCACTCTGCACCGGTTCAGAAGATTACCATCATTCCGCGAACTTCCGGAGCGCTGGGATACACCATGCAGGTAGAGGAAGGAAATCACTACCTGATGACCAAGAAGGAGATGGAGAACCGAATTGCCACCTTTACCGGCGGCAGGGCAGCAGAGGAAATCGTCTTCGGGGATGTGACCACCGGCGCCTCCAACGATATCGAGCAGGCCACCAAGATGGCCCGTGCCATGATTACCCGATACGGAATGAGTTCGGACTTCGATATGGTGGCGTTGGAGACGGTGTCCAACCAATACCTGGGCGGAGATGCCTCCCTGGCATGCTCGGCGGAGACCCAGAAGAAGATCGACGAAAAGGTGGTAGCGCTGGTGCGTCAGCAGCATGAAAAGGCAGCCGGTATTCTGCTGGAAAATCGAGAGAAATTAGATGAGTTGGCACGGTACCTGTACCAGAAGGAGACCATTACCGGCGAGGAATTTATGAAGATTCTAAATGAAGATGGGGCTCCTGCAGCTGAAATTTAGAAACGCTTTCAAATCGAAAGAGGGCGGATTGTTTCAAAATCGAAACAATCCGCCCTCTTTTTGAAAAGAACAAAATGACGGAGGTAAAGTATTCCAAATCTGTGGAAAAGTTTTCTTGACAAAAGAAAAAAAGACGCTTAAAGGCGAATATCAAAGGGTATCCGAGGTTTTAGTTATCCACAATCAGTTGTTCACGAGATTGTATACAATTTTTCGAATTCTTGTGGAAAATTCCCAATCCGTTGAAAAAACTGACTTTGCGGAATGTTAATAAATTGTAAAGAACAGGTAAGAGCAAAAAAGAACAGCCGGAGTTTTTGACCCGGCTGTGAAAAAAACAATGGAAAACAATTTCCGTTAAAAAGCATTTTTTGTAAATAATTTCTAGTCGTTCGGAGAGGCATTTTCGGCGGCGGAGCCCCCTCGAAACCCCATTACCAGTTCTAGGTATGTTAGAGGCTCGATGACCGGTTGGATAAATGACAGTTCAGAAAGAAATTCCCGGAGGCGATTTTCTGTGGCAGATTTCACATTTAATCGGTTTTCCGGAAGGACAATCTCGACTTCAATGTAGTTTCCCAGTCCGTCCAGTTCGTCCAGACAGACGGTAAGGTCCTCTTTCTTGTATTCTTTCCGGCGCTTCTTCACCTCCGCAGCGGAGCGAAAACCCAGCGCCAGCAGAATCTGCCGCATTTTGTGTTCGTTTTCCACCCGGGTTTCCAACTCTCGGCGGCTCTGACCGATGTGGGAATCATTGGCACCTTTGTAGGTGATGCAGCAATGGGAGGTTCCATCGTTATGCTGTTCCCGACGGATTCGCAGGGCTTCATCCGTCTTCTTAAAATCCCGTTTCGGATGGTTGAAGTATTCGTCTTGCTGAGTGAAGGCGCGGATTTCTTGGAAGCCTTGCTCCTTCAGATGTTGTTCCAGCTCCGGTCGTTTCGAGCTGTCGTATTGTGCTTTCAGTTCGATTTCTTTCATTAAATTGCCGATTTTCCTTTCTAAAATTGCGGAGAATGCAGTTTCCCGCAAACCCATCAACATATATAGGATAAACGGAAAACCCGACGGATTCAATCTTTCTTTCATGGGAAATGGGTGAAATTACGGTAGAAATTGTATACTGCTCATACAATTTTTAAATTTCTTGTATAGAATTATAGACAAACAAAAAAGATTCATGTAAAATAAACGTGTTGTTTTTTACAATTTACTTCGAAATTATATGTGAAGGAGAATGATTTTATGGAAGCAATTAATAACGTGGTTTTGGCGGTCAGCAATTTTCTGTACCAGCCATTCATTCTTCCGGTGATCCTGTTGGTGGGCGGACTGTATTTCACGATTCGTACCGGCGGTGTTCAGATTCGGATGTTCAAGGATTGTCTTCGGGTGGTTACGGAAAAGCCGAAGACGGAGAACGGCATTTCATCCTTCGGGGCGCTGATGGTATCCACCGCATCCCGAGTTGGTACCGGTAATATTATCGGTGTGGCAACGGCGGTAATCTGCGGCGGATCCGGTGCGATTTTCTGGATGTGGCTCAGTGCCTTCTTGGGCGGAGCGTCTGCTTTCATCGAGTCCACGCTGGCGCAGATCTACAAAAAGAAGAATGCGGACGGCTCCAGCTATGGCGGACCGGCGTTCTACATGAGAGATGCGCTGAACGCAAGATGGCTGGGCGTGATTTTCTCCGTACTGATTATCTTCACCTATGCGATTGGATATAACATGCTGGCGGCGTTCAACCTGCAGTCCACCTTCAAGGTGTTCAGCTTCTACGGGGACCGCACACCGGCAATCATCGGTGTCATCCTGGCCGCGCTGTTCGGTGCCGTTGTCATCGGCGGTGCACACCGTCTGGTAAAGGTAACCGGCGTTCTGGTTCCGGTGATGGGCATTATATATGTGGCAATTTCTCTGATTGTGCTGGTACTGAATATCGGAAACGTTCCGGCAATGTTCGCCGGCATCTTCAAGAATGCCTTTGATTTCCAGGCAATTTTCGGCGGTTTTGCGGGATCCTGCATTATGTTCGGAATCAAGAGAGGTCTCTACTCCAATGAGGCCGGTATGGGTTCCGCACCGAATGCGGCGGCAACGGCGGACGTTTCCCACCCGGTAAAGCAGGGTCTGGTTCAGATGCTGTCCGTATTCATCGATACCATGCTGATTTGCACCGCTACTGCGTTCATGTGCCTCAGCACCAACGTCATTCCGCAGAATTATCTGGGTGCGGATGGAAGTGCGGATGCAGCGGGATACGTTCAGGCGGCTACCGCATCCACACTTGGAAAATTCGGTCCAATTTTCATCGCATTTGCAATGTGCCTGTTCGCATTCACCACATTGATCGGAAACTATTCCTACTGTGAAGGATGCATCCGGTTCATCATTCAGAGAGACATCAAGCCGGGCGAGCTGCTGGCATTCCGTCTCTTCGCTACCGCACTGGTATTCGTGGGTTCCATCGCTTCGGCGGCACTGGTATGGAACACCGCAGATATGATGCAGGGCTTGATGGTTATCACGAATATGCCGACCATCTTGCTGCTGGGCGGAACCGCGGTAAAATGCCTGCGGGATTACCAGAAGCAGAAGGCGGAAGGAAAGGATCCGCATTTCGTGGCTGCAGATATCGAGCTGAAGCAGGATACGGATTTCTGGAAATAGGAATTCTGAACATTATAAAAGAAAAGACGGTTTCCCTAGGGTGACCGTCTTTTTGCATATATACGACGAAAGGGGGCACCACGTCCTCGGCCCTGAACGGGAATTCCGACGACACGCCGGCAATGAAGAACCAAAATTAACAGCGGGACCCTTCGAAAAGGATCCCGCTGTTTTGAATGGAATGTAAATATATCGATGACTTAGTTGTTGATCAGCTTCTCATCATCCTTGTTCCAGCTGTACAGCTTCCGGATATCTTCACCCACCGATTCGCAAGGATGCTCCGATGCTCTCTGACGCATCATCTTGAAGTGAACCTGACCGCCGGCCATGTCGTCCAGGAAGCCTCTTGCGAAGGAACCGTCCTGAATGTCGTGGAGAATATCCTTCATCGCCTTCTTGGTGTCTTCGGTGATAATCTTCGGACCGGTTACATAGTCACCGAATTCAGCGGTGTTGGAAATGGAATAACGCATTCCGGCAAAACCGCTTTCGTAGATCAGGTCTACAATCAGTTTCATTTCGTGGATGCATTCGAAGTATGCATTCCGAGGGTCGTAACCGGCTTCGGTCAGTGTCTCGTAACCGGCCTGCATCAGTGCACATACGCCGCCGCAGAGAACTGCCTGTTCGCCGAAGAGGTCGGTCTCGGTTTCTGTTCTAAATGTGGTCTCCAGTACGCCGGCTCTTGCAACGCCAAGACCTGCCGCATATGCCAGCGCTCTGTCCAGTGCCTTTCCGGTGGCATCCTGCTGAACGGCAACCAGTGCCGGTGTGCCTCTGCCTGCCTGGAACTCGGAACGAACAGTATGTCCCGGAGCCTTTGGTGCAATCATGGTCACATCCACGTCAGCCGGTGGATTGATCAGACCGTAGTGAATATTAAATCCGTGAGCAAACATCAGCATATTGCCGGCTTCCAGATTCGGTGCGATGTCTTTCGCATACATTGCAGCCTGTGTCTCATCGTGGGTAAGAATCATAACGATATCTGCCCATTTAGCGGCTTCTGCGGTGGTGAGAACCTTCAGACCCTGAGCCTCTGCCTTTGCTTTGGACTTGGAACCTTCATACAGACCGACAACAACGTCGCATCCGGATTCCTTCAGGTTCAATGCATGGGCATGGCCCTGACTTCCGTAACCGATAACGGCGATCTTCTGTCCGTCCAATACGCTCAGATCACAATCGGCTTCATAATAAATCTTGTGGTTTTCGTAACTGCTCATCTCTAATTTTCCTCCTAATATATTATCCCAACAATTAATCCGCAAACCATACTCAGTTGTATGTTGTATGACAACATAATAAACTTGTCTGACCGCAATGTCAATAGCTTTTTTGTTGTTTTTCACATAAAAACAATATTTTTTTAGATTAACTGTTCCGTCCAAAGCGCACGGTGCAGGTGAATCGTCATGACGCTGCGCATGGCTTCCGCATCTCTTTTTCGCAGAAAGTCGATGATCATGAAGTTGTCGTTGTAGGCCCCTTCCGCTACCGCATCCCATTTGTACTCCAGCTCAAAGGTTTTCTGAATGGTCTGATTCACCACTGGCAGAAAATGATCGAAGAACCGATTGTGAGATGCCCGAATCAGGGCATCGTGAAAAGCGATTTCCCGCTGGATGATTTCTTCATTGTTGAAGTCATGGGTGAACTGCTCCTGGGTGGCTTTCACCAGGCGGACAATCTCTTCAATCTCTTCATCCGTCGCCCGTTGGCAGGCCAGAGCGGCCGCGGCGGGCTCAATAATCAGCCGTGCTTCGTAGAGGTCTTTCAGGGTGACCTTCTTTTCATCGAAAGAGGGAAGGGTAGAGGCCAATTGGTCTTTTCGTTCCGTGACGAAGGTTCCTTTTCCGCGCTGAACCTGAAGCAGTCCTTCCGCGACCAGGATTCGGATGGCTTCCCGCAAAGTGGTTCGGCTGACCCCCAGCTCCAGTGAGAGATGGTTTTCGTTGGGCAGCTTACTGCCCGGTGCGTAATCCACTCCGCTTTGAATCTGGGCTCGAAGGGTATCCGCCGTTCGCTGTGCTAAGTTGGTTTTATTCTGAGACATGGTATTCTCCTAACTCTGTTCCGTAAAAATATATTGCGATGTATGATGTTATACAAATATGACGAGTTATCATACAATAATTTATCACCGAGAAAACAGATTGTAAATAGAAAATCCGGAAAAAGTCTCTAATTCCGGAATCGGCATCCATCAAAAAACAGTAGAAATAACTGGCTATAGGAAGAACCTAATTGAACACCTCTTCGGAATTATTTATACTGAAATGAATAGTGTTATAGAATTCAAGAGGTGAGGTTGAAATCATGAAGGAACAATTGATTATTTTGGACGGCGGCATGGGAACCGATTTGCAGCATTCCGGACTGAAGCCGGGAGAAAATCCGGCGGTGTACGGCATGACCCATGCAGCAGAAATTCGAGATATCCACATGAAATATATCAAGAAAGGCACAAATTGCATCTACACCAATACCTTCGGTGCCAGCGGCAACAAGCTGAAGGGCAGCGGGTATTCCGTGGATGAGGTGGTGCAGCGAAACGTGGAAACGGCCGTGGAAGCGGTACGCTTGATGAGGGAACAGGGCCGGGAGTGCATGGTGGCGCTGGACGTAGGCCCTCTGGGTGAGTTGCTGGAACCGCTGGGGACACTTCCCTTTGAAGAGGCCTACCGGGCCTATGCGGAAATCGTGGAGGCCGGTGAGAAAGCCGGCGCGGATCTGGTGGTGTTCGAAACCTTTACGGATCTGTATGAAATGAAAGCAGCGGTGCTGGCGGCGAAAGAGCATTCCAATCTGCCGATTTGGTCCACCATGTCTTTCGAGGCCAACGGCCGTACCTTCCTGGGAACTTCGGCAGCCGCCATGGCGCTGACCTTGGAAGGACTGGGTGTTGCGGCGCTGGGCATCAACTGCTCGCTGGGACCGAAGGAAATCCTTCCGATTGCGGAGTCCATGATGGAGTGGACAAACCTGCCGATGATTATCAAGCCCAACGCGGGTCTGCCGGATCCGCGAACCGGGAAATACGACATCACCGCGGTGGAATTTGCGGAAGAGATGGTGCCGTTTCTGGAGAAGGGCGTAGGCATCGTCGGAGGATGCTGCGGAACCAATACGGATTTTATCCGTGCCCTATCCCATAAAAGCAGCCATTACAATCCGGCAGGACGGATTCCGAAATCCCGGAATGGCGTATGCTCCGCCGGTTCGGTGGCGGAATATGGAAAGCTGAATATCATCGGGGAGCGAATCAATCCGACGGGCAAAAAGAAATTGCAGCAGGCGCTCCGGGATGGCGACATGGACTACATCAAGAAGCTGGCGGTGGAACAGTACGAATCCGGTGCGCAGATTCTGGACGTTAATGTAGGCGCCCCGGGCGTGGACGAAGTGGCGCTGATGCCAAAGGTGATTCAGGCGGTGCAGAGCGTGACGGACATTCCGCTGCAGCTGGATTCCGTGGATCCGGAAGTACTGCGGGCCGGCCTTCGGGTGGTGAACGGACGGCCGATAGTGAATTCCGTGAACGGAGAACGGGAGCGGCTGGATTCCGTGCTTCCGCTGGTGGCGGACTACGGCACGGCGGTGCTGGGTCTGGCCATGGATGAGGACGGCATTCCGGAAGATGCGGAGGGCCGAATTCAGGTGGCGGAGCGGATTCTCCGGGAAGCAGATGGATATGGGATTCCGCGGGAAGACGTGATTGTGGATTGTCTGACCCTGACGGTATCGGCCCAGCAGGAGCAGGCACGGGAGACGCTGCGGGCAGTCCGTCGGATTCACGACGAGTTCGGCCTGCACTGTGCTTTGGGCGTCAGCAACATCTCCTTCGGCCTCCCGATGCGGCGGTACATCACCACCAGTTTCCTCACCCAGGCGATGGGGGCGGGACTGGATTTTCCGATTGTCAATATTAACGAGAAGGCGATTCGGGATGCCGTAGCGGCGTTCCGGGTGCTGAGCGGGGAGGATGCGGACAGCGGAAATTACATTCGGGATTACGCGGCGGAAGAGGCGGAGCGGAAAGCGAAACTGAAGGCGGCAAAAGAAAACAAGAGCGATGCCGGAGGGACCGGCAAGGGCGTAACGGAATCCGGCGTGTCCGGCGCCAAAAGCGATTCGAAGGAAGATCCGCTGCAGGCGGCGGTCATCAAGGGGTTGGAACAGGAGACCCGGGAGATTACAAAGAAGCTTCTCCTTCAGGAAGAGGCAATGAGTATTATCAGCGGCCGAATCATTCCGGCACTGGACAAGGTGGGAGCGCTGTACGAAAGCGGGGAATTCTTCCTGCCTCAGCTCCTCAATGCGGCGACGGCGGCCTGCGCCGGACTGGACCTGATTAAAAAGGAAATCGCTGCTTCCGGTACCCGGCAGGTATCCAAAGGACGGATTATTCTGGCCACGGTAGAAGGGGATATTCACGATATCGGAAAGAATATCGTGAAGGTGGTGCTGGAAAATTACGGCTACGACGTACTGGACCTGGGACGTGACGTGCCGGTGCAGACGGTGGTGGATGCTGCGGTGGAAAATGACGTGTACCTGATTGGGTTGTCGGCATTGATGACCACCACGGTACCGGCCATGAAAGCCACCATCGATGCCCTGCGAGAAGCCGGTCACCCATGTAAAATCATGGTGGGCGGTGCGGTGATGACGCCGGAATATGCGGAGGAAATCGGCGCGGATTACTATTCCAAGGATGCCCAGGGTGCCGTGGCAATTGCGAAGGAAGTACTGGGCTAGAGAAGGATGGGATGAAAGAAGATATGGAACAATTGACTTTTAGAGAGGAACTGTCCCGGGGGACGATGGTATTCGACGGAGGAATGGGCACCTATTTCTCTGCATCGGAGAAGCTGCCGGGGCAGGGCTGCGAGATGGCAAATATCGAGAAACCTCTGCTGATTTCCGCCATCCACCGGGAATATTTGGAAGCCGGTGCCCGGGCCATTAAGACCAATACATTTTCCTCCAACCGGGTGGCCTATCCCGGCGGAAACGATGTGGTGCTCCGGCAGATTCGGGCGGGATTTCGGCTGGCCGGCCGGACGGCAGAAGCCTATGGCGCACATGTTTTTGCGGATATCGGTCCGGTGACCGGTCTGGATGAGGTGCGCACGAAGGAAGAATATCGGTATATCATCGATGCATTTCTGGAACAGGGGGCGAAAAATTTTCTGTTCGAGACCAATTCCAATACCATCGGACTCCTGGAGAGTGCCCGGTACATTCGAAGCCGGGTGCCGGATGCATATGTGATTATCTCCTATGCGGTGCTGCCCGGCGGATATACCCGTGACGGACTTTTTGGGGAGGATTTGCTGCAGGAAACAGGTGCATCGCCCTTCGTGGATGCGGTGGGCTTGAACTGCATCAGCGGGGTTCGGCAGCTGCAGTCCCTGCTGGAGCAGATGAATACGGAAGGACTGACCCTTTCCGTGATGCCGAATTCCGGAAGCCCGGTGGTCATTCAGCATCGCACCATCTATCAGAGCGATCCGGAATATTTCGGCCGTGAATTGGCAGAACTGGCGGCAAAAGGCGTGGCCATTGTGGGCGGCTGCTGCGGAACCACGCCGAAGCACATTGCAGCGCTGACGGAAGCGTTGAAGAGCGTTTCAGCCGACGGAACACTGCGTTCGGTTCCAAGAGCGGCGGCACCGGAAATGAAGGAGAGTGCGTTCTTTCGAAAGCTGCGGCAGGGGGAGAAGCCCATTGCCGTGGAATTCGACCCATCGGGATACGCGGATATAGGAAAATACATAGAAAATGCCAAGGGGCTCTGTGATGTGGGTGCCGATGTGATTACCATTGCGGACTGCCCGACGGCAAAGGCACGGATGGATTCCAGCCTGGTAGCCTGTATGCTCCGGCGGGAGGGTATCGAGCCCCTCCCGCATTTGACCTGCCGAGATCGAAATCTGAACGCCTCTCAGGCACT
The DNA here is from genome assembly GCF_029224645.1 of Mogibacterium kristiansenii. Classification (NCBI taxonomy): domain Bacteria; kingdom Bacillati; phylum Bacillota; class Clostridia; order Peptostreptococcales; family Anaerovoracaceae; genus Mogibacterium; species Mogibacterium kristiansenii. The sequence continues at coordinate 103,936 of NZ_JAQXUZ010000001.1, read as the reverse complement.
CCTCATGGGGCTCAGCGCCGCAGAGGTGCAGAACCTCCTGATTGTCACCGGAGACCCGATTCCGACCGCGGAGCGAGACGAGGTGAAGAGCGTCTACCAATTCAATTCCCGAAAGATGACCCACTTTATTCGCGGTCTGGAAAAGAAAGGGGCAATTCATCCCTTCCACGTGTTCGGCGCACTGAATATCAACGCGATTAATTTCGACGCGGAGTTGGGCCGGGCGGAAAAGAAAATCGACAAGGGCATGCAGGGCCTGCTGACGCAGCCGGTGCTGAGCCGCCGGGGATTGGAGAATCTGAGACGGGCAAAAACATCTTTGAACTGCTATATTCTGGGCGGAATTATTCCGGTTATCAGCGAACGAAATGCTCGTTTTATGAACAGCGAGGTGAACGGCATCGATGTGGAAGAGGCGCTGATTCAGCGATATGTGGGTTTGAACCGGGAAGAGGCGGAAAATCTGGCTCTGGAGGTATCCGTGGAAATCGGGAAAGCGATAGCGAGTTCGGCAGACGGATTCTACGTGATCACTCCTTTTAACCGGGTCAGCCTGGTCAGCCGAATCGTGGAAGCGATTCGGGACGGACATGTCATTTCCTAGACAATTATAGAGTTTTCCCATAGACCGTGTTATAATACAAATACTCAATTTGTACGTTATGATTATGTTAGGAGATATTTGTATGAAAAAGATTGGTGTACTGGGTGCCGGAACGATTGGCATGTCTCTGGCGCGGATGCTGTATAACAGCGGTCACGATGTTTTGGTATGGTCTGCCGTGGAGGCGGAGCTGGTGGCTTGTGAGACGACCCGGAAACATAAGAATCTGCCGGGAATGGTAATTCCGGACGGTGTTCGTTTTACCAGAAGCCTGGAGGAAGTGTGCACGGATAAGGACGTGCTGATGTTCGCCATCCCGTCCGTATTCATCCGTTCCACCGCCGCGAAGGCACGGGATTACATCGTGGACGGACAGATTATCGCCGATGTGGGCAAAGGCGTGGAGGAGAGCACGTTCATGACCATGTCCCAGATTCTGGAGGATGAGCTGAACAAGGACGGAAAGCACGGAAACGTGAAGGTGGTGGCTTTGTCCGGACCGACACACGCAGAGGAAATTGCGCTGGATATGCCGACCACAATCGTTGCAGCCAGTGAGGATATGGATGCGGCGAAATACGTACAGGACGTCTTCACCAATACCTGCATGAGAGTATATACCAATGCGGACGTAATTGGCGTGGAGCTGTGCGGTGCCATGAAGAACGTCATCGCTCTGGCTTGCGGAATTGCCAACGGCATCGGTTGCGGCGACAATGCCAAGGCGGCGCTGATTACCCGCGGTATGGCGGAGATTTCCAGACTGGGTACGAAGATGGGTTGCATGGAGCAGACGTTTACCGGACTGGCAGGAATCGGTGATTTGATCGTTACCGCTACCAGCATGCACAGCCGGAACAACCGTTGCGGCAATCTGATCGGACAGGGCAAGTCCGTAGAAGAAGCGGTAAAAGAAGTCGGTCAGGTCGTGGAAGGACTGAATGCGCTTCCGGCAGCAATGGCTTTGTCGAAAAAGTATGATGTAGAGATGCCGATTACCATGGCACTGGACAGCATCGTGAACCGCGGCGCAAACCCGATTGATGTGGTAGAGAAGCTGATGAGCCGGGCGAAAAAATCGGAGGTATCCGAGGATGTTCTGATTCAGTTCTTCGAAAAGAAGAAGGCGGAACGGAAATAGAATCAGGGGAAAACCGGATTTGATAATAACCCAATAGCAAAGAAAACAGGACTGTCGCTTTTTGATATGTACCCTCTTTCCTGGACACCCAGGAGGGAGGGTACATATCACTTGACAGTCCTGTTTTCTTACGTCTTTTTTGATGTATCGGTTATTGGCCGTCGTTGGCGGCGTCGCCGCCACCGCCGCCGGTATTGCCGCCGCCACCGGTGTTGTCACCGCCACCGGTGTTGTCACCGCCGCCGGTATTACCGCCGCCACCGGTGTTTCCGCCGCCGGTATTGCCACCGCCGCCGGTATTGCCGCCACCGCCGGTATTGCCGCCACCGGTGTTTCCGCCGTTGTGGTTTCCGCCGGAGCTGCTGCCGCCGGAACCGTTGCCACCGCCGCTTCCGGAACCGCCGGTGGACGGGTTGTCCGCAGAGGAACCGGAATCCGGTTTCTTGGAATTGGTGTTCTTCTTGCCGGAACTTGTTCCGGAAGAATTGTTGTAGGAGGAGCCGGAGTTGGTTTCCGTTCCTTTGATGTAGTATTCACTGCCTTTCTGAACCACATCGGCTGGCTTGCTCGGATAGGAGCCTTCTTTTGCCGCCGCGATGTTGTTCATAATCCGTCCCCACAGTGCCGCTGCGCCGGAGGAATCGGAGGACAGTTGGATGTTGTAGTCCGTACCGATCCAAAGGGCTGCCGCGTAGTGCGGTGTGAAACCGTTGAACCAGATATCGTAGTTGTTGGATGTGGTTCCGGTCTTACCGCCGGCCTGAACGCCGGACAGCGCCGCACCGGTACCGGTACCCTGAGAAACAACGGATTTCATCATATCCGTCAGGATGTAGGCAACGCCTTCATCCAATACCTTTGTCTCCTTGGATTCCGAAGTCAGAAGGAGATTTCCGTTCCGATCCAGAACCTTCCGGTATGCGATGGAGGACTGGCGGGTGCCGCCGTTCGGAATGGCGGCAAAAGCCTGTGCCATTTCAATCGGCTTTGCACCGCTGGAGAGGCCACCCAGCGCCAAAGCCGCTGCGTTCTCATCGTTGTTGTCGCCCTCTCGGTTCAAGGTGGTGATGCCGAACTTTTCCACCAGATTTGCGGAATACTCCGAACCAACCTGCAGCCATATTTTTACCGCACATACGTTGGAGGAAAGCTGCATGGCTCTTCTCATGGAAATCCGGCCCTTGTATCCGCCGTAGGAGTTGGACGGCCAGGTCCGACCTTCGAAGGTCAGCGGTTCGTCCACGATGGTGGATCCGGCGGTCATGTAATCGCCGTAATATTTCGTTCCCTGGGTGTCGTTGTTGTAATCCGTGTACTGATATTTCTCATCCTTCTGCAAGTAGTCGTAGCTCTTCTGCAGTGCCGCGCCGTATACCGCCAGCGGCTTGATGGAGGATCCCGGCTGTCTCGGATTCAGTGCTCGGTTGAAGAGACCGCTTCCGTGAGAGCCGCGGCCACCGATCATGGCCTTAATCTCTCCGGTGCCCACTTCAGCGATAACCATGGCACCCTGCGGTTGAATGACTTTATCCGTCATGGTAATCAGCGCATCCTTCAGCACCAGCTTGCTTCCGGATTTCTTAATCATATCCGGGTTGCTCTTGATGTAATCCGCATCGATGGTGACGTTGCCGTTCTTATCCATGGTTTTGTTCGCCGCCGGAATGTTCACGTAGCCGGTGGCGTAGATGTAGAATTCGCCGCCTTCGCTGGTGTAGGAAGGTTTCAGCTCCACGCTGTAATCCGTGCCGCTGTCCACCGTCGTTTTGTAGAAGTTCAGACGTTTTCCGGCCTTGAGGGTAACGGAGCCGTCGGAGTTCTCCTTGAATTCACTGCTTTTCAGCGTCATATCGCCCTTGCCGTTCACCAGGTTGCTGTGCTTGTACAGAGAAATCGCACCCTTGTCCGTGGTCACGTTTCCGTTGCTGTCCGTATGCAAGTTCAGCAGCGACGGGAAATTGCTCGGATTCTTGAAGGCCTCATCCACCGTCTTCTGGGCTTCAGAGTCCATGGTGGAATAAATCTTCAGACCGCCGCTGTATACCAGCTTCTGAGCGGTCTCCTCATCCATATCGTATTCCTTCTTCAGGTCCTGAATGATTTCGTCGGCCATGTAATCCTTGAAGTAGGTGCTGATTTTATCATTATCCGTGGAAATCGTCGGATCGATAAAGTCTGTCAGTTTCTTATCCTTATTCTCCCGATACTGCTTGTCCGAAATGTACCCCTGGTCCTTCATCAGAGACAGGCAGAGCTGACGTCTGGACTTGGCAATATCGTTGGCGTAGTACTTCTCGCCGCCCACGGTAATCTTCGTCATATCCGAAGTGTCCGTGATACCCGACGGATCTTTAATCAGCGCGTAGGTGTCCGGGGACTGAGGCATGGTGGCCAGAGCCGCACACTGAACCAGGCTGAGGTCCTTTACATCCTTGGAAAAATAACATTCGGATGCCGCTTCGATACCGTAGTTGCCGTAGCCGTAATAAATGCTGTTCAGGTATGCGGTGACGATTTCTTCCTTGGAAAGGGCGTGCTCAATCCGCGCCGCGTACCACATCTCGATGATCTTACGCCGCAGGCTTCGCTGGCTCATGATATCCGGAAGGTAGACGTTTCGGGCCAGCTGCTGGGTCAAGGTACTGGTACCGCTGATTCCGCCGCCGGTAAAGGATTGGAGGACCGCACCCACCATTCGCTTCCAGTTGAAACCGTGGTGATCCCAGAACGTTTTATCTTCCAGGGCCACGATGGCGTTCACCATGTTCTTCGGCAGCTGCTTGTACTTGATGATGGTTCTCTTCTGGCCGTTGCTGACGGAATCCACTGCATCCCCATTATCGTCGTAGACGATGGAATCCGTAGAAATCGCATCGTAGATGTTCTTCGGATCGATGCTCGGCGCCGTGATGATGACCACCGCAGAGTACAGAATTCCGAGAGACACCAGCGTGGCAACGGTTCGTCTTCCGAACTTGAAAATCTTCTTTCTCCGGGAGAGAGGATTACCGTTCTTGTCCACCCAATGGTTCGGGTTCAAATCGTAGATGAACGCATCGAACTTCGGATGAGCATCCCGGAAATTATAAAACTTCTCTTTGAGGCTGCCCGCTTTCGCATCCGGTCTCGGCCGTTTCGGTGCCGGCATCTTGTTTCCGGCGTCCTTCTTCTTTCGGCTAAAAGAAAATTTCTTCTTTCCGTCGGTTTCCGGCGAGGCCGAAGTTTCCGCGGCATGCTTGTTCTTTCCGCCGCCCATAAATTCCTGTTCAAAGGCGGCGATATCATCGAACTGCTCGACATCGCGTTTTGGACTGTTTCCGGAAGGGGACGGGCGGCTCGGTGTCGCCGGCCGGGTGCCGGAAGCAGCTTTTCGCAGATCGTCTTTACGAATTACAGTGGTTTGGTCCGATGCATTTCGGGTGGAATCCGTCGCCTGAGGCGGGGTCGCTTTCTCCGCCATTCGCCGGGCGGCCTTCTCCCGTTCCAGCCGCTCCTTCGCCATCTGGCGGGCCAGCTTCTGCATCAGTTCATAATCGGTTGGTTTTCTATCGCTCATAGTCTTTAATCCTTAATTCCTTTACATATAAATACATAAAAGCACATGTTATTTTACCATGAGAGAGGGGTGAAATAAACAAATCCTCGGGATTTCCAGATAAACTTCAAAAAAATAGAACAAAGCTAGAAACAATTACCATGCCCGGAAAGCAAATATTGTTTCGGTTCGAAGAGGTGCGTCAGGATATATATTGAATCAATATCTGATGATAAAAAAACAGAAATGCGGCCTTGATTGAATTGTTTTTCGCCCTAGAGTATAATTACAACATCTGAGATTTTGAGAGGTACATAATTATGAGCAATTACGATTTATCTACGAAGTGCATCCACTCCGGATACACTCCATCGAAGGGAGAGCCTTGCGCTCTGCCGATTTATCAGAGCACGACGTTTAAATACGACACCACGGCGGAGATGGGCGACCTGTTCGACCTGAAGGCAGAAGGCTATTTTTACACGAGGCTTCAGAACCCGACCAACGATGCGGTGGCAGCAAAAATTGCCGACTTGGAAGGCGGCGTGGCGGCTCTTTTGACGTCCTCGGGACAGGCGGCCAACTTCTACGCTGTTTTTAACATCTGCGAGGCGGGAGACCACGTTGTGGCGGCGTCCACCATCTACGGCGGAACTTTCAACCTGCTGGGCGTTACCTTTAAGAAGCTGGGCATCGACTGCACCTTCGTGGATACCGATGCATCGGAAGAAGAGCTTGCGGCGGCATTCCGTCCGAACACCAAGGCGGTTCTGGCGGAGACCATTGCAAACCCGGCACTGGTCATTCTGGATATTGAGAAATTCGCCAAGGTGGCACACGACCACGGTGTTCCGCTGATTGTGGACAATACATTCCCGACACCGGTGAACTGCAGACCGATTGAATGGGGTGCGGATATCGTGACCCATTCCACCACAAAATACATGGACGGTCATGCGGTACAGGTGGGCGGCGCAATCGTGGACAGCGGAAACTTCGATTGGGAGAAGTACGGCCACAAGTATCACGGACTGACGGAGCCGGATGAATCCTATCACGGCATCGTGTACACAAAGCAGTTCGGAAAGAAGGCGTACATCACCAAAGCAACTTCCCAGCTGATGCGGGATCTGGGATCCATTCCGTCGCCGAACAACTGCTTCCTGCTGAACATGGGTCTGGAGACGCTTCCGCTTCGGATGGAACGTCACTGCGAAAACGCTCAGGAAATCGCAGAGTATTTGGATGCCCATGAGAAGGTTTCGCACGTAAGCTATGCCGGACTGCCGGGCGACAAGTACTATGAACTGGCGCAGAAGTACATGAGAGACGGAAAGACCTGCGGCGTCATTTCCTTCGAACTGAAGGGTGGAAGAGAAGCAGCGGTGCGCTTTATGGACAGCCTGAAGCTGGCACAGATTGCCACCCACGTAGCGGCGACCCGAACCATGGTTCTCCATCCGGCCAGCCACACCCACCGTCAGATGAACGACGAGCAGCTGGCGGAAGCCGGAGTATCTCCGGGCCTGATTCGTCTCTCCATCGGTATCGAGAGTGCAAAGGATATCATTGCCGATCTGGAACAGGCGCTGCAGAATGCGTAGAGATTGAAAAGTGAAAGACCTGCGACCACAGAGAAGTTGCCGCAGGTCTTTTTTGGTTCTTCATTTTTTTGCGCCGGAGCGCAATAACGTGGTGCCTCACACTCGTCAAATCCTTGATCTTTCGTTGCGGGGCACCACGTCGCTGGTGCAGACCGGTGCTTCGGAGGGATGGACGTGGTGCCGCACACCTGTCAAAGCCTTGATTTTTCGTTGCGGGGCACCACGTCGCTGGTGCCGGCCGGTGCTTCGGAGGGATGGACGTGGTGCCTCACACCTGTCAAAGCTTTGATTCTTCGTTGTGGGGCACCACGTCGTTGCCGCCGGAAAGCAATTTAACTTTACTGCGAAGCTCTAATTTAGGTGCTTTCCGGGAAAGCAGAAGAAATTGACGACGAAGCGCTCCTCACCGGGGCTTCGTCGTCAATTCTCTCCATTTGAAATTATAGAAATGAAAAGAGCTGCACGAAGGCCCTCCGCCGGTCTTCGTGCAGCTCTTTTACTATTTAATAATCTTAATAAACAATATCCCCCAGTGCGGACTGAATCAGTTTGGATGCCAGGATGCCGGTCTTGTTCCGCTCATCCAGAATCGGATTCACTTCCACCATGTCCATGGACAGCAGTTTGTGGGACTGTGCCAGAAGCTCAACGGCGATAAAGGATTCCCGGGCGGTGAGGCCGCTGTGAACCATCGTGCCGGTGCCCGGTGCCACCTCCGGGGTCACCGCATCGATATCAAAGCTCAGGTGGATACCGGAGGTTTCGTCGGAGGCAATCTCGATGGCTTTGCGAATGACCGTTGGCATTCCCAGTTCGTCAATCATGTTAATCGGGAACACGGTGATTCCGGCCTCCTTCATCCGTTCCGCTTCCTTCGGGTCGATATCCCTTCCGGCAATCTGAACGCAATTCTTTACCTTAATATATGCCGGATCCTGTCCGTAATTCACCATGCAGTCCGGACCGTATCCGCACACTGCGGAGAACGGCATGCCGTGCATGTTTCCGGTGCTGGTGGTTTCCTCATTGTTCCAGTCTCCGTGAGCGTCAATCCAAATGACACCGATGCCGCCCTTATCCTGATATGCTTTGCTGACCGCAGAGATACTGCCGGCGGCGATGCTGTGGTCACCTCCCAGCACCAGCGGGAAACGACCTCGGGACAGAGACGTGGTCACCTTATCGTACAGCTTGCGATTCACGTCGATGACCTGCTCGTAATTTCGCATGGTCTCCGAGGTTTTGCCCCGAAGGAGCGGGAGGATGTCTCCCTTGTCGTGAACGTCGAAGCCCATACCTTTCAGATCATCCAGAAGTCCGGCATAGCGAATGGCGGCCGGACCCATGGCAACGCCTCTCTTGGAAGCCCCAAAATCCATCTGAACACCGATTACGTCAATTGATTTATTCATAGGAATCTCCTTTCCGAAAAAACAACATTACGGCGAGTCGGAAACGTCCGGCGTTCCCCTCGCTCTTTTTATGGCTATTATTATAGCTCAATCCATATCAATAATACAGAGAAAAGTGATAAAATATGGAGCAGTGAAAATTAAGAAAAAATTAAGAAAATACATCGGAAAATCTTAAGATGCCGTAAATATAATGGATTCAAGAAAGAGAGGAGCGGATATGAACATTTTGGTGTGTGACGACGATAAGGAAATTGTGCGTGCCATCGGCATCTATTTGAAGAATGAGGGATATCGGGTGCTGGAGGCCTATGACGGCATTGAGGCACTGGACATCCTGCGAAAGGAAGAGATTCATCTGATTATCATGGACATCATGATGCCGCGGATGGATGGGATGCAGGCCACGGTTCGGATTCGAGAGGAAAAGAACATTCCGATTATCATGCTTTCGGCGAAATCGGAGGATTATGACAAAATCGGCGGTCTGGGAGCCGGAGCGGATGATTACGTGACGAAGCCGTTCAATCCCATGGAGCCTCGCTATCTGAAAGTGGTCTGGGGAACCGGATACAAGATTGAAAAGTACTAGGAGGAACAGATGGACGAGAATAAGAAAAAAATGATTTTTTACGTGGGATTGGTGGGCTGCTTTCTGTGGTCCACCGTCCTGATGGTAACGGTGCCCATGACCCCGATCTTGGTGAGAATTCGGGATTTGCAAGGAAAGATGAAATTCAGCAAAAGCGATTTTGCGTCGAAGGAAATGGTGCTGTGGACCATCGTCATATTTGCGGCCGTTTTGCTAGCAATCAGCATCGGAATGGCCGTTGCAGGATGTGGGCGCCGGGAAGCGGACGGATCCATCCATCGGAACTGGTTTGACCGGTGGCTGCCGGAGCTGCACATCTGCATCGGCATTTTCTGTGCGGTTTCGTACATTTCGATTTCCATCGGAATGTATTCGGCGTACTTCAATTGGGAACTTCCCATGAAGATCTTTGCCGGGGACGGTGCCAAAACCCTGAATGCCTGCATGATTCTGGAAGGATACCATATGGATCTCCTGGGAGATGCCGCCTGGATTTCCGCCGGGGCAATCGTGGCGTTGATGATTTTGGCCACGGTTCTGGTAACGGGCATCGGAATGGCCAGCCTTCTCGCTTTGGTTCGAAATCTGAAGAACAAAACCTTGTTCTCCGGGTCCATCCTGGGACGGCTGTACCCGAGGCTGGTGACGCTGACGGAGCGCAGCGAGAACTTCTACCGAAAGCTGCTCATTGCTTTGATTCTGCTGATTTTCCTTTCCTGCACGCCGCTGGGATTGGTGGTGGCGCTTCTGCTGGTGATTTTTTTCTTCCCGAAATATTACCGAAAGTACGATGAGGTGAAGAAGGGCATCCACGCAGCGGCAGCGGGAGACTTCTCTTACCGAATTCACCTGGAAGGAAACGGCGAATTCGAGCGGCTGGCGCAGGAGGTAAACGCCATCTCCGAGGCGAAAGAGAAAGCACTGGAATCGGAAATGCGAAGCCGGAGAATGAAGACGGAACTGATTACCAACGTATCCCACGACCTTCGGACCCCTCTCACATCCATCATCACCTATGTGGACTTGCTGAAGAAGGCGGAACCGGGCAGCGCAGAGACGGCGGAATACCTGGAGGTGCTGGAATCCAAATCCAAACGGCTGAATCATCTGGTGAACAGCCTTTTCGATGCGGCCAAAGCCAGTAGCGGCGACATCTCGGTGGAATGGATGAACGTGGATATGAAGACCCTGACAGAACAGGCGCTGGGAGAATTCTCCGATGACTTCGAGAAAAATAACTTGACGCCGGTATTCCACGGGACCGAGGAATCCACGATGGTGTATGCCGACGGGAAGCTGATGTTCCGGATTATGGAAAACCTCCTGGGCAACGTGAAGAAGTACGCCATGGCAGGAAGCCGGGTGTACGTGGATCTGGTGCCGGAAGGCAGCCGAGTGACGTTGACTGTGAAAAATATCTCGGCGGCACCGCTGAACATCACCGCATCGGATCTGATGGAACGATCGGTTCGCGGAGACGATTCGCGAAACACGGAGGGGAGCGGACTGGGCCTTTCCATCGCGGGAGATCTGGCGGAACTGATGAAGGGCGATTTCCATGTGGAAATCGACGGCGACCTGTTCAAGGCGGTGCTCACCATGCCGCGAATTTTCTGCGAGACCGAGCCGGCGAAGCCGCAGGACATTAAAGATGATGAAACCGTAAATTTGAATGTTACCACAGCGTCGGATTCGCCGGACATCTTGGAACTATAAAAAGTTTGTAAAATAAATTATTTTTACCGCGACAAAAGTAGTGTGCAACAGCCCCAAAAATGATACAATAACCACGTATGTAAAATTAAGTGATTTACGATTAGGAGATGTATTATGACCTTACTTGATGCGTTTTCGCTGCTTGGAGGTGTGGGGCTGTTCCTTTACGGTATGACCGTCATGTCGGCGGGACTGAAGGATGCAGCCGGAGACAATCTTCAAGCGATTCTGGAGAAAGCGACGTCCAATAAGATAACCGCGGTGTTCGTGGGAATGGTGATGACCATTCTGGTGCAGAGTTCTTCGGCGACGGACATCATGGTAATCGGTTTTGTTAACTCGGGAATGATGACCTTGTTCCAGGCGCTGGGCGTTATCATGGGTGCCAACATCGGTACCACGGTGACGGCACAGATTACGGCCTTCAACCTGGCGGCTTACGCACCGGTGATTATGTTCCTCGGTGTGGTGGCATTCCTCTTTATTAAGAACAACACGGTAAAATATGTGGGCGAGGTAATCATGGGCTTTGGAATGCTCTTCGTGGGCATTACCATCATGAAGACGGCGATTGCCCCTCTGTCCCAGAGCGAAGCCTTTATCCGAGTGATTTCCGGACTGGATAATCCGTTCCTGGCGGTGCTCTTTGGCGTGGCCTTCACGGCGCTGCTGCAGAGTTCCTCCTCCTCGACGGTTATCTTCCAGACCTTTGCGGTACAGGGACTGTTGAGCTATCATACGGCGGTGTACCTGGTAATCGGTGCGGCCATCGGTTCCGTGACACCGAACCTGATTGCGTCCCTGACGGTGAACCGGAACGGAAAGCGTTCGGCCATCCTGAACCTGGTATTTAACCTGATTCGTGCCGTGGTGCTGATGATTCTGATTGCAATCTTCCCACAGATTCTCACCGCAATCCAATCTCTGTCCCCGGACGACATCGGAAGACAGATTGCGAATACCCACACGATGTTCGCCATTATCGCGGTAATCATCGAGCTGCCGTTCATGAAGTATCTGGTAAAAATAGTAGAACGTCTTATCCCGGTACTGCCGGAAGAGAACGAACGGATGATGGATCGTTCGCTGCAGTACATGATCAATGTGAAGAAGATGCCAACCAGTATCGCCCTTCGTCAGACCCAGTTGGAAATTGCCAGAATGGGACGCATTGCGGCAAAGAACCTGCGTGAATCGGTGGAATGCTTCTTCGACTACGATACGTCCAAGGCGGAACGGATTCGGATTCGGGAAGACAGCGTGGATATTCTCAACGATTTGATTGATGAGGGAATGGCGGATCTTCGAGATTTCGCCTTCGGTTCGGAAGGCTTAAAGCATATGTCCGAGTTCTCCATTACCATAACGGATTTCGAGCGTCTGTCGGATCATGCGGTGAACATCGTGGAGTATGCGGAGCAGATGCTGGCAAAGCACAGCCTTATGTCGCCGGATGCCCGGGATGAACTGTACATGATGGCCAGGGATGCGGTAGAAATCGTGGAGTTGGCGGTAGATGTATTTGAATCCGGAGAGACCATTCCGTTGCAGCGGATTGAGAAGCTGGAGAACCGACTGGACCGTCAGGAGAAGGAATTGGTGGATCACCATATCGTTCGTCTGATGGGAAATACTTGCGATCCGTTGGCAGGAGTCATCTTCACCAATCTGGTAACGGATTTGGAACGCTGCGGCGACCATGCGTACAACGTTGCATACGCGCTTTCGGATATCAATCCGAAGGAAATGGAAATGCCGGGTGTGACGGTGGTTCCGATAGAAGATGAAGCGGTGAACGAATAGAATAATGAGCATACGAAAATGCGGCTCCGGATGGGGCCGCATTTTTTCGTATGACGCGTTGTATTGTCGCAATCCTTTGTTATTCTTGATGAAATTTGTTCTTGTGGTTCACCGGATAGAGCCAGTGTCCAAATATGGTGTAGAGAATCATCAGCACGACACCCACGGCCCAGGAGATCGGGTACAGCACGAAGATACCGTTAATTGTGGTGTAGTGAGGCAGAATCAGCTGAATCCAGAAAATCCGGAAGAGGCAGAGGGAAATCAGCAGCACTGCCATCGGCGGAATGCTCTTTCCCGTTCCTCGGATGGTTCCCGCCAGTCCGTGAAGGATGCTCAGCAGCCAGTAGAACGGACAGAAGTAGTGCATGGCTTGCTTCCCGTAGGCCACAACCCCCGAATCGTCGGTGAACAGGCGCATAATCGGGTCGGCGAAAAGCAGAATCAGAGCCCCGGTGACGATGGTGTAGATAATGCCGATCCACAGGGTCTTGTTCATCCCCTTCTTCACCCGGTCCAGCTTTCCGGCGCCGAAATTCTGTCCGGTGAAGGTGGTAACCGCCATGCTGATGCTCATCACCGGAAGGATGTTGAATCCATCGACCTTCAGGTAAGCCCCGAAGCCGGCCATCGACGTCGCCCCGAAGCCGTTGACGCTGGCCTGTACCAGCACGTTGGAGATGGCGATGACCGTGTTCTGGATTCCTGCCGGAAGGCCCACCTTGATAATCCGAATGCACACCATCTTGTGGAAGCGGATTTTCTTCAGGGAAACCTGATAGGATTCATTTGTCTTCAGCAGGAAGTGCATGGAGAACACACAGGAAATGAACTGGCTGAATACCGTAGCGATGGCCGCACCGGCAATGCCCATCCGCAGGAGGGCTACCAGGACAATATCCAAGACGATATTGGTGATGGAAGCGATGGCCAGATAGATCAGCGAACGCTTGGAGTTTCCCACAGCATTCAGTATGCCGGAAACCATGTTATACAGCACGGTAAAAATCGTTCCTGCAAAATAAATTTTCAGATAGACGATGGATTCCGGCAAGACCTCTTTCGGCGTATCCATCCAGAGGAGCAGCGGCCGGCTGACCAGAACCCCCAGGATACTCATGACAACGCCCAGAAAAAGGGCGATGGCGATGGATGTATGAACCGCTTTCTGAACACCGTTTCGATTCTGTCCTCCCAGGTATTGAGAGACGATAACTCCGGCACCCACGGCGGCACCCTGGGCGAAGGAGATGATCAGAAAAATCAGGGAACCGCTGGATCCCACGGCTGCCAGTGCATTGGCGCCGACGAATTTTCCCACGATGATGGAGTCAAAGGTATTGTAAAATTGCTGCAGCAGGTTTCCCAGAATCAATGGGACGGAAAACAGAAGAATTTCCTTGAGAATATTTCCTTCCGTCATCAGATGGGTGCTGCTTGAATTCGTACTCATGAAGGACCACCCTTTCTTTTTTTTATCTATAATGAAATTTTATAACGTAAACTCAAACGACACAATAGTGATTTTAAAAGTCTAAACGGAATCTTCGGATTTGTCAAATGTACTCTTTCGAGTGCTGTTAAAAATAACCAAATAGTTTAAAATGACAGTACGAAGCACTGCGCAATAGGGCGCCGACGGATTCAGAGTCGGAGAGCAAGCCCGATGATGAACAGAAAGGAGGTTTGTCATGAAGAAGAAATTTTTTGCCATTCTTGTGGCAGGAGCGGTATTTTTCTCGATGCTTCCGATGGTGGCATTCGGTGATACCGGAAATGGAAGCGAACCCCCGAACGGGACTCCGCAAACCGAAATGGGTACGCCGAATTCAACCGATCCGGATAATTTGATCGATTCGGAAGAGCCGGATGGTGAGGAGGATGTATACGCCGATTCCGGAGACATGAGCAAGACGTCGGCGAAGATAAAGGCCGGCGAGAAAATGCAGCTGTCGGTAATCAATGAAAATCCGGCAGGATCCTTCATCGACGTGTATTGGGAAACCACCAATAAGAAGGTGGCAACGGTGGACCAGGATGGCAAAGTGACCGCCCTGAAGGCCGGTAAGTGCACTATTAAGGCAACATTCCCGAACGGAAAGGTAATTACCTGTAAGGTAACGGTTGTTCCGCACCTCAAGTACACAAAGGTGACGCTGTGGAAGCAGAGTTCCCAGACCAACAAACTGCTGGGGGCGACATCGAAGGTGAAATGGAAGACTTCTTCCAAGAAGATTGCAACGGTATCTTCCAAGGGAAAGATTAAAGGAAAGAAAGCCGGAAAGTGCAAAGTAACCGCGGTTCACAAGGGTAAGAAGTATGTGTGCACCGTATACGTACGGAATCCGAAGCTCAGAAGCAAGAAAACGACCATTCATAATACGGCATATTATCAGCAGAGAGTTACCGGCGGCTCCGGAAAAATTAAGTGGACCACTTCCAACAAGAAGGTGGCGACGGTGAATTCCAAGGGCAAGATTACTGCTCGAAAAGCGGGCAAGTGCACCATCACCGCTGTGAGAAACGGCGTGAAGATGCATTGTAAGGTAACGGTTCCGTCCAAGTATCAAGGAACGAAGGTTCCGGACTTTGGCGCAAAGTTCGGCAAACTCCGTTACGATACCGAACATTGGGGCGAGGATCCGGATGTTCACATCTACTACAAGAAGGTGAGCAAGGATCAGGTAAAAAAATACTTGGCCGCGGTAAAGAAGGCCGGTTTGAAAAAGCAGAAAATGAGTGACGGCCGGACTTGCTACCAGCATGCAAACGGCGACGGAATCACCTACAGCCTGAAAAAGGGCAAGCTGCATATCAACTTGTACAACATTCACGATTTCGAAAACAGCGGGGCCGATGAAGAGTAAGGCGAGTCGATTGACTCCAAAGCGGGTTTAAAAGATTCCCGATGAAAGTAAACGTGTACTGAAGGGGAAAAATTCCTGCAGTATAATGTTCCCATGGATCGCAGAAAATTGATGATATACACGGGAATGCTGATTGCAGGAATTACCGCAGGGTACATATGTCTGGAGCGGCACCGGCCGGTGGAAGGAATCCTCCTTCTTGCCGGGATTGCCGGGAGCTTCGCCGCAATTTCGGAACAGATAGGTAAAGAGTATGGCATGACGCGAAAACAGCTTCGCGTCATGCTTCTTTTTCTGATGGTGGGATTTTTCAATTTCGCACTGAACTACAACCGCTATTACACCGACGAGACCCTGCTGAAGCGGGACCAAATCGCCTTCAAAGAAATGAAAATCCTCCACGTCCGGGAGCAGGAAAAGTACATCGCCTATGAGGGCACCGCCCATCTTCCTTCCGGCCGCCGCCGGATTCTGTGCCGAGACTATTCGGAGAATCGAAGCCCCCTTTCCGTGGGAACCGTTGCTCGGGTGTCCGGGGAACTGTCCCTTCCGGAAGAGGCCCGAAATCCGGGATGCTTTAACTACCGCCTGCATTTAAAGGGGAAGGGGATTGTGTACACCGTAAACGCGCAAGGAATCCGAACACGCAGCATATCCCGCCGTCCGACGGATGTTTTCCACCGGAAGCTGCAGCAGCGGAGAAACGATTTTCTGGATAAATTTCGCCATCGGCCGACGGTGCGGGGTTTTCTGAAGGGAATTCTCTTCGGCGACCGAGGGGAACTGGAGGAAGAAACCTATCGGGAATTCACGGAAAACGGAACCGCCCACATCCTGGCTGTCAGCGGACTGCACGTGGGGTTCTTGATTGCGCTCTTAAACGCCCTGGCTCGAAAGCGGAAGTATTGGAAGATTACGATGGGGATTTTTCTGGTGCTGATTCTCTACGGCGAGCTCACGGAGTGGAGCCCGTCTACCCTGCGGGCGGTGCTGATTGCCATCCTCTCCATGAGCGGGATGTATCTCAATCGCGCCTTCGACCTCACCACGGGCACCGCCGCAGCAGCTTTTGGTGTGCTGATGGTGCAGCCGTATCAGCTGTTTCAGACCGGTTTCATCATGTCCTACCTGGCGATTCTGGGAATGGCCTTCCTCACCCGGCCGCTGAGCCATTTTCTGGGCGAGGGGCTTGCCTCTCTGATGTCGCTCCAGATGATGATGATTCCCTTTCAGATATACGCCTTCAATCGGTTCAATCCGCTGACGGTACTGATCAACCTGCCCATTATTTTCCTGGCATCGGTGCTGGTTCCCTGCGGGGTCATCCTGTTTCTGTTCAGCGGCCTGATTTCATCCGGCGGCATTCCGGCAGAAAGCATAAGCCGGCTCACCGAACTGCTGGTGGGACTGAATCGGATGCTCCACATGAACGGAAGTCTCAGCGGGAGCTTCACCTCCGCGGGGACGGCGGAGCTCATCCTGTTCTATCTGATACTCCTGTTCCTGAGTTCCGAACTGTTTCGGGTGATGGTTCTTCGCCGGGATGGAACGAATCTTCGGCGTCTCTTTTTAATCCTGACGATTCCCGCTCTGCTGCTGGTTTTGGGATTTCGGAATCCTCTGGCCGGGGCCGAGGTTGTTTTTATCGACGTGGGGCAGGGAGATGCCATTCATCTGCGAAGCGGCGGCAAGAACGTGCTCATCGACGGGGGCGGCGATTCCAAGCGGAATGTGGGCACGGGTACGCTGCAGCCCTATTTGCTGAAAAACGGGGCGCGGACGCTGGATCTGTCCATTTGCACCCACCTTCATATGGATCATTATCGCGGGGTGCAGGCGTTATCGGAGGTTTTGCCGGTAAAAGCATTTGCGCTGCCGGGGGTGTACCGGGGACTTCCGGAGACGCCCAAGGGGGCACGGTTGCTGCGGCGGGGAGAGGTGATTCGAATCTCCGATGAAATGTCCGTGAAAGTCCTGTGGCCGGAATCCGAAGAGCTGCCGGGTGGGGTGACGGAGGCGGAAAGCAGCGATGAAAATCTCCTGAACGGGGTCTATCGGATCGACTACCGGGGCATCCGCATCCTGGTGACCGGCGACCTCCTTGAGGAAGGCGAGGCGGATATGGTAAAATACTACGCAGGTACGCAGGAGCTACGGTGCGATGTGTTGAAGGTGGCCCATCACGGAAGTCACAGCAGCAGCAGCGAGGCGTTTCTGGATGCGGTGCGCCCGAAGGCGGCGGTGATTCAGGTGGGGAAAAAGAACCGGTACGGACATCCTCACCGGGAAACGCTGGAGAAGCTGAAGCGGCGGAATATTCCGGTGTACCGAAATGACCGGCACGGGGCCATCGGGCTGCGGGTGCGCCGGAACAAGATTTTAATAGATAGGATGATGAATTAGATGTCATATAAAGAGTTTCGAAAAGATTTGCGGAGCAGCATGTTCAACAACGTGGTGATGCTCACGGGAAAGGAAAACTTCCTGGTGCACTGGGCGGTGAACCAGCTGAAGAAAAAGTACGGCGGGAAGGAGTTCCAGGCGCAGAACGTTCACGAATTCGACGGTGCCCAGGCGGATATCGACGAAGTCATCGGCATGGCCCGGACCCCATCCATGTTCCCCGGCCACCGGGTGCTGATCGTTCGAAATTATCCGTGGCTTTTCCAGAAGAAGGGGAAGGAAGAGCTGAAGGAATTCCAGGAAGGGGCCGGTGCCCGACTGCTGGAGTACGCGGCCGGGGCGGATCACAGCGAGTACGCGTCCATGATCATCATGACGGTGGATGCACAGTACTATAAGGATTCCAGTCCTCGAAACTGCGGCCTGACGGCCTACGGAAAAAAGCTCCTGCAGAAATCTTCCGGATACGAAATGAATACCCTGAACCGGGCGGAGCTGGAAGGTTTTATCGGGAAGCGGGTGAAGGCGGCGGGAAAGCAGATGACCCGGAATCAACTGAACTATCTGATTGACCTGTCCGGTTATTATAACGAAGAGAGCGTCTATCGCCTGGACGACTTGGAGAACGATCTCCACAAAATCCTCTATTCCACGGAGGGAGAGCAGATTACCAACGAGGAAATCGAGGATCTGATGGCGGGAGATGCGGACAAATTCGTGTTCCACCTAATCGATGCCCTGATGAGCGGCAATCGGAAGACGGCCATCACCCTGACGGAGCATATCCTGTACGAGGACCCCAAAGCCTCATTTCAGGTCATCGGCCTTCTCATCAGTCAGTTCGAGATGATGTACGATGCCCACCTGGCCATCGAGAAGGGGGTGGACCTAAAGCGGATGGCAAAGGAAATCGGCGTCAACGAATACCGGTTCAAGAAGGCCTACGGCGCCGCGAAGAAATTCCGCAAAAACAGAATTCGCGATTTGCTGATTCAGCTGTACAACGCGGATCGGGACATCAAGCGGGGAAATCTAAGCGACCGGGCCGCCCTGGAAGCGTTTATTCTGCATGTGTAGGGATGGAACAGAAAACAAGTTAAATGTAATTCAAAAAAACAGGAATATAAAAAATATAATTTAATATACACAAGAGCGTAAATCCTTTATAATGTAAGAACAGGGATGGAGATTACACGTAAAACTGTTCTAAAACAAAGAGGTGAAGAATATGAACACATTACTTCAACTTGCGATTCTGGTAATAAACATCTTCATTTACGCAGGCATGTTTTACTTATTGTACCGCTTTGTTCGGAAAATACCGGAAATTGATTTGTACTTAAGTCAATTTAGAAAACAAAAACACAATACAGATAATGATAAAAACAAAAAAGATACTGATGCGGATAACTAGAAGATCGGACGAAGATGCGACAACCAAACACAATCCGTTACGGGCGATGCATCTAAAAAAAAGTGAAGAGCCTCAAAACAGGGCTCTTCACTTTTATTTTACCGCGGCAGAGGCGTTTAGTTCCCGTGCGGCATCCAGTGCGCTGGTGCTGTCCGGATCTCCGCTGATCATGCCCGCCAGCATGTGGATTTTGCCGTCCTCATCCAACCGGAGGATATCCGTGTGGGTGGAATTTTCTGACAGGCTTTTCTGGATCCGGAAGTTGGAGTTCCCGTAAGCCGCAATCTGAGGTAGGTGGGTGATGCAGAGAATCTGGTGATGTTCGGAAATCTCCCGCATTTTTTTGCCCACCACCAGGGCGGTTTTGCCGCTGATTCCCGTGTCGATTTCATCGAAAATCATGGTTTCCACCGAATCGTTGTCGCCGATGATGTGCTTGAAAGCCAACATGATTCGGGAAATTTCACCGCCGGAAGCGATGCGGGAAAGAGGCCGCAGAGGCTCTCCCGGGTTGGTGGAAATCATGTACTCCATGGCATCGTAGCCGTTTGGACCGATTTCCGGAAGGCGCGTGGTGTGAATGGCAAATTCGGAATTGGCGAAAGCCAAATCCTTCAGTTCTCGTGTCAACGCTTGGGTGAGCTGTTCCCCGTTTTTCTTTCGGAGGTCGCTGACTCGGTCGGCTTGTTTTTCCAGCCGGGCATAGGCTTCATCCATATCCTTCCGCCGCTGCTCAATCTCGGCATCGAAATTGTCGATGATATTTAGTTTTCCCGCAAGCTCTTCGCCGTATGCGATGATTTCCGGGATGCTCATGCGGTATTTTCGCTTGGCATCTTCGATGATGCTGAGGCGTTCCGAAGCCCGGTCGATGTCCGCATCGGAGTAGTTCAGGGAAGATCGCATGTCCCGAAGGGCATCGGAGATGTCCACGATGCTGTAGTAGTTCTCGTCCAGGGTCTGGGCGAAACTCTCAAAATCTTCGCTGAGGGAGGCGATGGTCTGCAGTCCGTCGATGGCTTTTCGAAGACCGGAAAGCACGGACTCGTCCTTTTCATAGAGGTTGTCATACGCTCCGTTCACCGCGGAATATATTTTTTCACTGTTCTTCATGAGCTCCAGTTGTTCCTTGAGCTCATCATCCTCGCCGTCGTAAAGATTCAGGTTCCGGATGTAGTCCGATTCAAATCGGTAGAAGTCCTGCTGCCGAAGTGCTTCCGCCTCTTCGGATCGAAGGGAGTTGTAGGATTTCTTCCGTTCTGAATACTGTTGGTAGAGGTCGTGCAGTGTATCCAGTTCGCCGGAAAGTTCTTTGTGGCGGTAACGGTCCGTAATTTCCAGATGGTTCTGTGGGTCCAGAATTACCTGATTGTCGTATTGACCGTGGATGTCCACAAAAGAGCTGCAGAATTTACGAAGTTGGGCCAGGGTCACCAGTTCTCCGTTGAGCTTGGAGATACTCTTTCCGGAGGCCATCAATTCTCGGACGATGATGACGTCTTCTCCCTCTAAAGTTCCGGCAATCTGAATGCGGGCCTTGGCAGTTCCGGTTCGAACCATGGAAATGTCCGCCCGGCCACCCAAAGCAGTACTGATGGCTTCCACCAGTACGGATTTGCCGGCACCGGTCTCACCGGTGATAATGTTCAGTCCTTCCGTTAAATCGAAGGAAAGGTGTTCTATGGTTGCAAAATTATCGATGATAATTCGATTAATCATTTCTATCCCTCTTGGAAATCATGTTTTCGAACAGGCTGATAATCTCGGCGACATTCTCTTCTTTGTCCACGATTATCAGCATGGTATTATCGCCGGCAATAGAACCCACCACGTGGTCCAATTCCAGACAGTCGATGGCTTCCGCAGCCGCATTTCCGCAGCCGGAAAGGGTTTTGATGACAATCAGATTTCCGGCATGTGCGGTGGAAATGATGGTTTCGCGGAAAATCTTAATGAACCGGTCGGAAATCGGTTGTTCATCGTATTTCCCGGCTGTATATTTATACTTTCCGTTTCCGGCCAATGCTTTGACCAGCTGAAGCTCCTTGATGTCTCTGGAAATTGTCGCCTGGGTCACTTTGAAACCGGCCTGGTTCAGCAAATCCTGAAGCTGATCCTGGGTCTCTACTACATTGTTGGCGATAATCTCAAGTATCTTGTTCTGTCTCGAATAACGCATGGGGTCCTCCTGAAATGCCGCATGGGTCTGCGCCCATCTTATGATTAGTTTGATTATATCACAGGCATTCACAAAAACGGATAAAAATTTATTATCATGAATATTATATAATTCGATAAAAGTTGTTCCTATCCGGCCATCCGCGCCGCTGCCTGTGCCTGCATTTGCTGTTTCAGAAATTCCTCGGGATTGACGCCCGTTGTTTTTTCCTGGACAGTCGGACTCGTAAAGAATTCCCGTTGGATCATTTTATCTATTTTTTCTGTATCGATGGTACCGCCGCCGTCTTCGAAGGTTGTGAGAATATTTTTGCCCAAAACAAAGCCGAGAGAGGCGAGCTCGACGGTTTTGATGCAGAAATTGTTGCGGTACCCGGCACCCTTTGCATCGTGATACCAGTAACCGAGATGTTCCAGAATATATAGCTTCCCGGTCAGCGGATGCAAAATCAGAAAATCCGGATAGACGATGCGGCCTTCGATGATAATCGGAAATTCATAAATCACAAGCAATCCGGCACTGACCAGGTGGTCGTAGATAATCGCTTCAATCCGGCTGCGCACCAGCGTTCCGTCAATGGTGGAAACAGTGCATTTTTCGGGATATTTCACCGGTATAGATTCCTTTAATTCCAGCAGTTTCAGGTACCACTTCTGAGTTGCATCCGGTACCGGCTCCGCTTCGCGAAGATTCGCCGGAACGTAACATTTCGGAAGCCTCTTGCGGATTTCTTCCGTGGTGATATCGATGTAATTATCCTGAAAATGCTTGAGCGCAGCGATGTTGCTTTCCAGCATCGAAATCAGAACTTTTGTTGCGCGAAGGTTCTGAATTCGTTGTACTGTAGTGTGCTTCTCGTTTCCGATATATTTCGGCTTCTTGCCGGGCCGGTGACCGGTGAAATAGGTTCGTCCGCCGGTTGTGCGAGCGTTGAGAAAGATTCCGTCGTATTCCTTTAGCTTCAGTGCCTTCTGCTTACACTTCCGGAGCAGTTCCTCGTGCTGCTGCAGAATGCCGGAAATTACTTTTAAAAATACAGTTGTCATATTGAGTACCTCCTTATGCTGATTATGCCATAAAAAAAATTCCCCTTCAGTACACATTTATCGAGAATAATCGAGATTTTGCAATATCCGGCCGCATTCGAAGCCGGCCGAGTGCTTGAGCCGCCTGACGTGGTGCTTGCCGACGAAGGAACAAGGGTTAGCGAGGGATGAAGCACCACGCCCCCGGGGCCGGTCGGGAAAATGGGGAGCCGGACGTGGTGCTTCTCGACGAAGAAATAAGGGCTGGAGGGCAGTGAGGCACCACGCCCCCGGGGCCGGTCGGCATTTTGAGGCGGAGGACGTGGTGCTCCTCGACGAAGAAACAAGGGCTGGAGGGCAGTGGGGCACCACGTCCCCGGGGCCGGTCGGCATTTTGGAGCGGAGGACGTGGTGCTTGCCGACGAAGAAATAAGAGCTAGAGGGCAGTGAGGCACCACGTCCTCGGCCCGGCTCGGCCGACTTTTCGATGATTCGCCGGATCATTGTCCGGACGCATGCGAAGCCGGCCGGGCTATTAGACAAAGGAAGCGTTTTTTGGTAAAATAGCCCGAGGAGTTTTAGAAGAATGAGAATACTTGGAATCGATCCGGGGTATGCCATCATGGGATACGGAATCCTGGATTATAACGGAAATCGTTTTCGAACCGTAGATTACGGATCCATTGAAACGGAGGCGCATACACCGATGCCGCAGCGGCTGAATCAGCTGTTTGACGGGCTGAATGAAGTGATTCAGAAATACCAGCCGGAAGAGGCGTCCATTGAGGAACTTTTTTTTAACAGCAATACAACTACGGCGATTAAAGTGGGCGAGGCAAGAGGCGTTGCCCTTTTGGCGTGTGAGCGGAACGGACTTCGTGTTTCGGAGTACACGCCGCTGCAGATTAAGCAGGCGCTGGTGGGCTACGGCCGGGCGGAGAAAAAACAGGTGCAGAATATGGTCAAGGTAATTCTGAATTTGAAGGAAGTACCGAAGCCGGATGATACGGCGGATGCGGTGGCGGCGGCCATTTGCCATGCGCATTCCAGAAATAACAGGGTGATAGGATGATTAGACATATTACGGGAAAATATCTTTTTTATGAGAAAGGATCCATCGTGGTGGAGACGCAGGGCGGAATCGGTTTCCGGATTCACGTGGCGGATACCTCGCCGGTGCTGAATGCTCGGGAGGGAGATGTGGTTCAACTGTATACGTATATGCAGGTGAAGGACGACGGCATGTCCCTGTTCGGTTTTAATGACCGGGATGCGCTGACTCTTTTCGAGCAGCTGCTGACAGTGAACGGCGTGGGACCGAAAGCCGGTCTGGCCATCATGTCCATCGGCACGGTGAACCAGATTAAAGCGTTTATCATGCATAAGGATGCCAAATCCATTGCGAAGGCGCAGGGCGTTGGAAAGAAAACGGCGGAACGGGTGATTTTGGAACTGGCGGACAAGGTGAGTGCCGTTCCGATTCAGGATGCGGAAATCGCGACGGAATCGGCGGTACTGTTCTCCGACGAACGGAACAACGCGGTGGTGGCCCTGACCACTTTGGGATACAGTAAAGCAGAGGCGGAGGAAGCCATCGGTCACGTGCCGGAGGATGATCTGACCATCGAAGAATACATCAAGAAGTCCCTGAAATTCCTGATGTAGGAAAGGAAATTACCATATTTATGGAAGAACAGATTACATCAAGACAGATGCAGCCCTCGGATTTGGAGGGGGAACATACCCTTCGTCCTCAATATCTCAGCGAGTACTGTGGGCAGTCGGGAAATAAAGAGAATTTATCCATATACATCGAGGCGGCAAAGATGCGGGGTGAGTCCCTGGATCACGTGCTTTTCTACGGACCGCCGGGACTGGGAAAAACAACATTGGCGGGAATCATTTCCAACGAGCTGGGCGTGGATATCAAAATCACATCCGGCCCGGCCATCGGAAGAGCCGGAGATCTGGCTGCCATTCTGACCAATTTGAATGAAAACGATGTGCTTTTCATCGACGAGATTCACCGGCTGAATCGGTCGGTGGAAGAGGTGCTGTATTCCGCCATGGAAGACTATGCGCTGGATATCGTCATCGGAAAAGGCCCATCGGCTCGGTCCCTTCGGATTGACCTGTCTCATTTTACCCTAATTGGCGCCACTACGCGGGCGGGAAGCCTTTCGGCACCGCTTCGGGATCGGTTCGGAATCATTTGCAAATTCGATTTCTATACCGTGGAGGAACTGAAGGAAATCCTCCGCCGGTCGGCGCGGGTGATGAACGTGCGCATCGATGAAGAGTCCCTGACGGAGCTGGCGAAACGTTCCCGAGGGACGCCGCGAATCGCCAACCGCATGCTGAAGCGGGTGCGGGATTTTTCGGAGGTCATTCAGGACGGAAACGTGGATATCGATATCACCCGGAAAGCGCTGGATGCTTTGGGGGTCGATGACATGGGACTGGAGAAGCTGGATCGAGAGATTCTCACCACGATTATCAAGGGCTTCAACGGCGGCCCGGTGGGAATCGAGACCATCGCTTCCGCAATCGGTGAAGAGCGAGTGACGCTGGAGGATGTGAACGAACCGTACCTGATTCAGTCCGAGCTGATGTATCGGACGCAGAAGGGACGGATGGCATCCCGGAAGGCTTACGAGCATCTGGGGCTGATGGCGCTCTATTCGGAAAAGTAAAAACAAGATTCGGGAAAGCCGAACGAAACGAAAAATCATATTATATAATAAAGAAGGAAACACATGAAATTAGAAGATTTTGATTATCACCTGCCAGAGGAGCTGATTGCTCAGACCCCGGCACAACAAAGAGATTCCTGCCGGCTGATGGTTCTGAACCGGGAGAAGAACAGCATTGAGCACCGCCATTTTCACGATATTTTGGACTATCTGAAACCGGGAGACTGCATGGTTCTGAACGATTCCAGGGTAATTCCCGCCAGACTGTTCGGGCGAAAGGCGGTGACGGGAGCCCACATTGAATTCCTGCTGATTAAGCGGCTGGAAGGGGATGTGTGGGAAACCATGGTTCGCCCGGGAAAGAGATTGAAGGAAGGAGACACGGTAGTGTTCGATTCCGAGCACCTGTTCCAGGCCCATATTCTGGGTTTCCAGGATCCGGATCAGGGAACCCGGAAGGTTCGTTTTGAGTACGAAGGCATTTTCATGGAGCGGCTGGAAGAGCTGGGCAGCATGCCACTTCCGCCCTACATCGAGCGGCCGGCGGACGACACGGACAAAGAAACCTATCAGACGGTATACAGCCGTATTGACGGATCGGTAGCCGCACCGACAGCCGGACTTCATTTTACCAAAGAGCTGCTGAAGGAAATCGAAGAGAAGGGCGTGAAAATCGCCTATGTCACTCTGCACGTGGGCATCGGCACCTTCCGTCCGGTAAAATGCGAGAATATCGAGGAGCACCACATGCATTTCGAGGAGTATTCGGTGACGGAGGAGAATGCGAAGATCATCAACGACGCCATCGACGCGGGTCAGCGGATCATCTCCGTGGGCACCACGTCCACCCGAACTTTGGAGAGTGCGGCGGTGGAGACGCCGGAGGGCTTCCGGATTCAGGCCGGCCACAACAGCACCGGAATTTTCATCTATCCGGGATATGAATTTAAGATTGTAAAAGCATTGATCACCAATTTCCATCTTCCGAAGTCCACACTTCTGATGCTGATTTCCGCATTATACGATCGGGAACACATTCTGGAAGCGTACGAAGAAGCGGTTCGGGAAAAATATCGCTTCTTCAGCTACGGAGATGCGATGCTGATTGAATAATCTCCGATAAATTGCAATATTAATCAAGAAATAAAGAGGTACTATGAGCAACGCAGTAACATATGAATTAATTCATCAGGATACCAGAACTCGTGCCCGTAGGGGACGGATTACCACTCCCCACGGCACCATCGAAACCCCGGTATTTATGCCAGTGGGCACTCAGGCTACGGTGAAAGCCATGAAACCGGAAGATGTGGAGGCCACCGGTGCCGAAATCATTCTGGGAAACACCTACCATCTCTATTTGAGACCCGGCGAGGATATCGTTCGAGAGGCCGGCGGACTTCATAAGTTCATGAACTGGAATCGCCCGATTCTCACGGACAGCGGCGGCTTCCAGGTTTTTTCCCTGGGTAAATTCCGTAAAATCACAGAGGAAGGAGTTACCTTCAAATCCTACATTGACGGATCCAAGCACATGATGAGACCGGAGACGTCCATTGACATCCAGAATGCGCTGGGGGCAGATATCATCATGGCTTTCGACGAATGCGTGGAATACGAAGCGGAGAAGCCGTACGTGGCACGTTCTCTGGAGCGGACCACTCGCTGGCTCAAGCGATGCAAGGACCACCACCAAAACACGGAGCAGCAGTCCCTCTTCGGAATCATGCAGGGCGGAATGTTCAAGGATCTACGGAGAATCAGCGCGGAGCAGATCGTGGATCTGGACCTGCCGGGCTATGCCATCGGCGGACTGTCCGTCGGAGAGCCGAAGGACATTATGCTGGATGTGCTGGACGATTGTGTGGATTATCTGCCAAAAGAAAAACCGCGCTACCTCATGGGGGTTGGCACCGTGGATTACTTATTCGAAGGCGTTGAGCGTGGGGTGGATATGTTCGACTGCGTACTGCCGACCCGTCTTGCGAGACACGGCGTAGCCATGACCTCCCACGGAAATGTGAACATCAAAAACGCCGTGCATCAAAGAGATTTCAGCACACTGGATCCGGAATGCGACTGCTACGTATGCCGAAATTATTCCAGAGCGTACTTGAGACATCTTTTCAAATCCAACGAGATTCTCAGCTCCATGCTGCTCTCGGAGCACAACATTCACTTCCTGGTGAACATGATGAAGAATATTCGAAAATCCATAGAGGAAGACCGTTTCGTCGAATACAAGAAGGAGTTCTATGACAAATATGGAGAATTTTAAAGAATGTAAGCTGAACGGCCTTTGCGGCGGCTGCCTGCACCAGGGCGTTCCCTATGAAGAGCAGTATCGACTGAAGAATCAGCAGGTGCTGGACCTTTTCGACCGATTCCACGTGGATGCCTCCGTGTATCAGGGAATGGTTCCGGCGGAGACCCCGTACCGGTACCGCAACAAGATGGAATATACCTTCGGAGATGTGGAAATCGGCGGACCTCTGGAGCTGGGCATGCATCAGAAGGGTCGCTTCATGTCCATCGTTACCTGCGATGAATGTCAGCTGGTACCGGAAGATTTCAATCGGATTCTGTCGGCCACCCTGAACTTCTGCAGGGAGAGAGAATATTCTTTTTACCATAAAAAAACTCATACGGGCTTGCTGCGGAATCTGGTGGTGCGCCATGGTGTTCGCTCTAACGAGGTGTTGGTGAACATCATCACCAGCAGCGAGGAGGGCTTTGACGAAGCCGGATACGTGGAGCTGCTTCAGGGACTGGAGCTGGACAATACGCTGGTGGGCATCGTTCGTACGTTCAACGACAGCCTGGCGGATGCGGTAATCGACGAGGGCACGAAAATCCTTTACGGCCGGGATTTCTATTACGAAGAAATTCTGGGCTTGAAATTCCAGGTGAAGGCTTTCGCCTTCTTCCAAACCAACATCAATGCGGTGGAGCGTCTGTATTCCGATGCGCTGAACCTGCTGCCGGATATTCATGAAAAAACAGTATACGATCTGTACTGCGGCACCGGCACAATCACGCAGCTGATGGCGCTGAAGGCGAAGAAAGTCTACGGCGTGGAAATCGTGGAGGATTCCGTGGAAGCCGCTCGGCACAATGCGGAGCTGAACGGAATTACCAACTGCGAATTCCTGTGCGGCGACGTTCGGAAAAAGCTGGACGAGCTGACGGAAAAACCGGACATGATTGTGGTCGACCCACCGAGAGCCGGCATGCACGACAAAGTGGTGCACATGCTGTGCCGGTACGACATCCCGGAAATCCTGTACATCTCCTGCAACCCGAAAACCATGTGCATGAATCTGGAACTTTTCAAAATGAACGGCTACGAACCCGTATACATGAAAACCTACGACAACTTCCCGATGACAAAGCATGTTGAGACGGTTGTATTGCTGTCAAAAATGAACACAACCAAGTAAGAAAACCTATTGAAATCAAAGGCTTTTTCGGTTTCTATCGTTAAACGGTAGAAAGGAACCCGGAGAAGCCTTTAGTTTTATCAATGCTATCGTTCACGTGGAAACATATCCGGAATGGATGGTTGACGCTAGGGGATTGATAACAAGGTAAGTGAACCCTAAAAAGGGTTCAGATTTTCAGGTAAATATTGCTATTTTCAACCAAATGGTTTATAGTGAGAATTACCTTCATCCCAATCATATTCATATTTGTTCATCTATTTCCGATGGTGATTCCCGACACCATCACAATTCATTTTTACGTAGCTTGTGGCTACGATCCTGCGCCAGGTTCGGTGCGAATTTTCAATTATACAAAATCTAATAGTAGAGGAGGATTTAATGTTCACACGAAAAGAGCATCGTTTTTTTAATGACCCTTACTTTAAGATTGTGAGGGAAGAGCAGCAGTACATTGAAGTCCAGTCAGTTAACACAGGACACTGCTGGAATGTTTTTAAGAATCAATTCGAGCCTACATGCAAAGTAAAGCTGTATCACAAGCATAAGAGCACAGATCAGTATTATCACGAGCACAGACAGTGCAGAACTGTTGCAGAGGCCATTAAGGAAATAAAGGAGCATGACGAATACGTTCTTCAGGAAGCTGAGCGAAAGAAGAATCGAGAAGCAAATGCTTCAGAACAAGAAACTCGTCATCTGAAAGTTTATGAGACGAGTGGATATAAGTACAAGCCAACACCTATGATTATGCTGAAAGGCGAATGGCTTAGAAGCTGGGGATTTGACGCCGGAGCAGAAGTAGATGTTGTCTGCGAAGGTGATGGAAGACTTGTAATAAAAGCGGTTAATGAATAATGATATAGCGTTATGGCATAGTAAAGAGCTGTAACGCTATATTTTTAACATTTTGTAAATTTGGTATGCGAATACCAAAATATATTGACAAGAAATAACGATGGTGATATAGTATCGTTAGAAGGTTTAGAATGTCATACACCAGGAGGAGCTACTAATGAAAAAGAACGATGTAAGAATTGATAGAATATATTCCTTCTTCAATGCGATAAGAGGGAACAACACACCAAGTGAGTATCAGAGCGTCTTGGCTATATTAAAAAAGGTTATGGTGCTACAGGATTGTGCACTTAATGAAATGGATTATGATGAGCTGTATCAGCTCATGCTCAGCGTGGCTGAAGATTTTGAAGTTAGAAATCCATTCCCGGATAAAGGAAGGTTTGTAGATATTTACAGAACATTACAAGGTTTTGATGAAGTGACGTGGACAGACATACTTGAGTATGGCGACCCAAGATCGAAGTTTAGAGTTCCGGAATCTGTTGTTGATGAGATGGAGAAAAACTTTATTGATGGGTTCCAGGAAGTGCTTATAGCAGAAGCGGAAAAGTTCTCACCTTTCTTAGAGAGGTTGATTGAAACACATTATGATTCCCATTTCACGCTGACTACAATGGATGCTTTCTACTATAAGGTGTTGACGGAGATGTTCGAAGATAACGAAATGGTAGATATCAAACAGACGAACATTTATCAGTATGAATTTACTTCTGAACGTTTTGACTTGATTCTTGCGGTTCCGCTATTTGGAGTGAGAGACAAAGCTGATGAAAGCTCGCAGTTCATTTGCAGAGAGTATGACATGATCGCAGCAGAGAATCTGGCACTTCATTTAAGAAGCGAAGGTATTTTATCTATTGTGCTTCCGGCCAAAATTACATTTGGTGGTGGTAGTGTAAAAGAATTGAGAGAGTTTCTGCAGTCGATGTATTGCCTTAAGGAGATATCAGATCTTCCTTCAGGAATCTTTGAAAACACTGGCGTGAAGACCTTCCTTCTTAAAATCACAACAGGAAGAACAGATGAAGTTACTATCAAGCGCTTTGTGTTTGAGGATGACAATGCTCGTAAGAGCGGTAATAAAAAGCTGGTACTTCAGGATGATACTTTTGTTCTTGAAGATGAATTAACGGATATGGGCGACTGGAATGTTGATCGTATCTTTGAGTCTCAGGATGAGGACTGGATTAAGTTTCAGGAATCAAATGTGAAGAAACAGGAACTTGGAACCGTTGCAACGATCTTCAGAGGAAAATCTGTAAATCGTAAAGATCCGAATGGAAGTATAGGTGTTGTTAATATTTCTAATATTGGTGAATACGAGATTGATTATTCTTCACTTGATCATCTTGAAGAAGAGGAACGTAAAGTAACGAATTACATTCTTCAGACAGGAGATTTATTGATTCCGGCCAGAGGTACAGCTATTAGAGTAGCAATCTTTGAAGAGCAGCCATACCCATGTATTGCATCATCAAATGTGATTGTAATCAGAGCGACTGATGAGAGTTTATCAACAACATTCTTGAAGCTGTTCTTTGATAGCCCGCTTGGTAGAAAAATGCTTGTTACAAGACAGCAGGGAACTGCGGTAATGAACATCAGTTACAAGGAGTTAAATAATATAGAAATTCCGCTTCCGTCAATCGAGGAGCAGAAGTCGATTGCGGAAGAGTATAACAGAGAACTTGAAGCATACAAGAAAGCGATTCAGACTGCAGAAAACAGATGGAACTCTACGCTGGCTAAGCTTCAAGGAAGAATTTAAGGAGGTCGTTTAATGTTAGGAGCGATTATCGGTGACATCGTAGGGTCACGATTCGAATGGAATAATAATAGGAGCAAGGACTTTGACTTCCTTACATATAAGTGCTTTCCGACAGATGACAGCATTATGAGTTTGGCAGTTGCTCAAGCCATTCTGGTTAGTAAACCGAATCATAGTGATTTGTCTAAGAATGCAGTTGAATGTATGCAGGCGGTCGGAAGAAATTATCCAAACTGTGGTTATGGCGGAAGCTTTCATGGTTGGATTTTCTCAGATAATCCTAAGCCATATAACAGCTATGGAAACGGAGCTGCGATGAGAGTGAGTGCTGCAGGTTTTGCGGCAGATAGCTTGGAAGAGGCAAAACTTCTTTCTAAATTAGTTACAGAAGTAAGTCATAATCATCCAGAAGGTATCAAAGGAGCTGAAGCTACAGCGGTTGCAATTTATATGGCAAAGACCGGTAGCAATATGCTGGAGATAAGAGACTACATTGATAAGAATTATTATCCAATGAATTTTACGCTGGATGAGATAAGAGATACATACCAGTTTAATGAGACTTGTCAGGATACAGTGCCTCAGGCGCTGACAGCCTTCTTCGAGTCGACTGATTTTGAGGATGCAATTAGAAATGCAATTTCAATTGGTGGCGACAGTGATACGGTTGCTGCTATTTGTGGAGGTATCGCAGAAGCATATTATGGCATTCCTACAGATATTAGAAAACATGCATTGACATTCCTGGACCAGCAACTGATGCAGTTGCTTATCTTGTTTGAAAACAAGTATCCGCCAGTGATGGAGAAGAAGCGTAAGAATATGAGTGTTAGCATTAAACGTGCTGCTAGCAAGAAAGTAAAAACAGGAGGTCGTGAGAAGATGATACAGTCAGCTACAGCTACTGCAGATCAGGAACTGAAAGAATCAATTCCTGAGAATGAAGAAACAACAAGTAAAAAGTTATTTGCTCATCTTTATGAGGCCTGCAATATACTTCGTGGACCTATTAACCAGGATGAATTCAAGGATTACGTTACACCAATCTTGTTCTTTAAGAGAATTAGTGATGTATACGATGAAGAAACACAAGAAGCATTAGAAGCCTCTGGCGGAGATGAAGAGTTCGCAGCTTTTGATGAGAACCATAGCTTCATCATTCCTGATGGCTGCCATTGGAACGACCTCAGAAATGCAAGCAAGGATGTTGGTCTTATTATTGCAAAGGCTATGAACGGTATTGAAAGAGCAAACCCTGAAACGCTGAGTGGAGTGTTCTCTAGTTTTGACGGAGTAACATGGACTGATAAATCAAAGCTGACAGACGAAAGACTGAAAGATCTGATCGAGCATATGTCAAGCTTGAAGGTTGGCAATAAAAATTACAGTGCTGATGTAATGGGAGATGCTTACGAGTACCTTATTAAAAAGTTCGCTGATCTTTCAAAGAAGAATGCCGGTGAGTATTACACACCAAGAACGATTGTAAAACTTATGGTAATGCTTCTTGATCCAAAACCGGGCGATACAGTTTACGATCCTGCCTGCGGAACAGGTGGTATGTTAATTGAGGCGATCCGACACATTGATGATCGTCAGATGACTTACGGTAAAATCTATGGTCAGGAGAACAATCTTTCTACATCAGCCATTGCAAGAATGAACTTGTTCTTGCATGGCGCAAGTGACTTCAAGGTTGCTCAGGGAGATACACTCCGTACACCAAGATTTATCGAACATAACCAGTTAATGAAATTTAACTGTGTACTTGCAAATCCTCCATTCGGTCAGGAGAAGTGGGGGGCTGATGCATTCGAGTCTGACAAATATGGTCGTAATATCTGGGGCTGTCCTTCAGATTCTAATGCCGATTATGCGTGGCTCCAACACATGGTTAAGTCAATGAAACCGATGGAAGGAAAGGTTGCTGTTGTATTACCTCAAGGTGTACTTTTCCATAGTGGTAAGGAAGGCGATATCAGAGAGCAGCTCATCAAGAGTGACATGATCGAAGCTGTAATCGCACTTGCAGGTGGAGTGTTCTACGGAACTGGCGTATCAGCATGTATCATTTTCTTGAACAATCATAAGAAAGCAGCTCATAAGGGTAAGGTTTGTCTGATAGATGCAACAAATATCTATACACCGAAGCGTGCCCAGAACGTGATGGAAGAGAAGGATATTAAAGAAATTTATGATCTGTATCAGGGATACGAGGACGTTATTGAGAAGTGTAAGATCGTAACGATCGACGATCTTGATGCAGCAGGAAATACATTAGCTGTGAATACTTATATTGAGAAAAAGAAGCAAGAAGTTGTTTCACCTGCAGTTGTAAAAGCACAGTACTTTGAGGCTTTAGAGAATGTAAGAAAGGCTGAAGCTAAGATGAAAGCATTATTGATTGAAGGAGGTTACGTAAATGAGCAGTAAGATTACTATAGATGAACTCGAAAAATACCTCTGGGGATCTGCAGTATTGCTTCGTACCCATGTGGATGCCGGAGCTTACAAGCAGTACATTTTCCCGTTATTATTTTTTAAACGTCTAAGCGATGTTTATGATGAGGAGAGTAGAAATGCCAAAGAAGAATTTGGCGAAGAAGCTTTGGAGTGGGATGAAAGCCATCAGTTTAAGATTCCAGCTGGTGCTCATTGGAGTGATGTAAGAAATGTTTCGAAGGATGTTGGTAAAGCAATCGCAGAAGCATTCCATAAGATTGAAGCAGCAAATCCAGATAAGCTTCAGGGCATTTTCGGAGATGCTTCATGGACAAATAAAAACAGACTTCCAGATAGATTGTTAAAGGATCTTATGGAGCACTTCAGTTCAAAGACACTGAGTATTGAAAACTGTCCAGCAGACGAGCTTGGCCAGGGATATGAGTACTTGATTAAACAGTTTGCAGATGATAGCGGACACACAGCACAGGAGTTTTACACAAACAGAACAGTTGTAAATCTTATGACCGAAATGTTGAAGCCGCAGCCAGGAGAGTCAATTTATGATCCTACTTGTGGTAGTGCAGGTATGTTGATTTCTGCAGTTGCTTACTTGAAACAGCAGAAAAAGGAGTGGAGAAATCTTGCGATTTACGGGCAGGAAATTGTTACTTTGACATCAGCTATTGCGAGAATGAACCTTCTGCTTCATGGCGTACAGGATTTCCAGATTGTAAATGCGGATACCTTAAAGACACCAGCGTTCACTGATCATGCAAAGTTACAGCAGTTCGATTTAGTTCTCGCAAATCCACCTTATTCTATTAAAAATTGGGACAGAACAGCATTTGAGTCAGACAAGTATGGACGTAATTTCTTAGGAACGCCTCCTCAAGGTAGAGCCGACTATGCTTTCTTCCAGCATATACTTAAGAGTATGGACCCGATTTCAGGCCGTTGTGCAATTCTCTTCCCTCATGGCGTACTGTTTAGAGGAGAAGAACAGGAAATGAGAGAAAATCTGGTGCGTTCAGACTTGATCGAGTGTGTATTAGGTATTGGAAGAAACTTATTCTATAACTCTCCAATGGAAGCATGCATTGTGATCTGCAGGACTAAGAAGCCGGCAGCCAGAAAAGGGAAAATACTGTTTATCAATGCAAAGCATGAAGTAACAAGAAAAAATGCACAGAGTTATCTTGAGGAATCCCATATCAAAAAGATAGCAGATGCATATTTGAACTACGAAGAGATAGATAAGTTCTCAAAGGTAGTTTCAACGAAAGATGTTCTTGCAAATGACGGAGAGCTTACAATTTCACTGTATTTACCAGAAGAAAATACAGATGAGATATTAACAATAGAAGAGGCTGTTGATGCGTGGTCAGAGATCAGCGAAAGAACAGCAAACGAATACACTAAGCTGACAAAAATGATAAAGGAGGTGAATAAGGATGCCACATTATAAGTTTGATCAGATTGCATTTAATATTACTGATAAGAAAATGCCAGAGCCTGGCGACGAAAAGATGTATATCGGTCTTGAGCATCTTGATTCAGGAAGCCTTAAGATTACAAGATGGGGAAGTGAAGTTGAGCTTACTGGACAGAAACTTGTAATGAGAAAGGGAGATGTCCTTTTTGGAAGAAGAAATACGTATCTTAGAAGAGCTGCGATTGCACCGCATGATGGTATTTTTTCTGCGCATGGCATGATTTTCAGACCTAAGACCCAGGTGATTGATCCGGAATACTTCCCGTTCTTCATTTCATCAAATTATTTTATGGACGCGGCGATCCGTATTTCGGTGGGATCTTTGTCACCTACTGTTAACTGGAAAACTTTAAAAGAGCTTGAGTTTGACCTTCCTTCACTGGAAGAACAAAGAAGGAATGCTGCTTTATTAAAGTCGATAAACGAAACAAAGGAAGCATATCAAGAGCTTCTCATTCAGACAGATAATCTTGTGAAATCGCAATTTATCGAGATGTTTGGGGATTGTATAAGGAATGATAAAGAGTGGAATGTTCGCTTATTACAGGATGTTCTTGCAGAAGGATGCCGAGTTACATACGGTATTGTAAAAACTGAAGATGACATTCCTGGAGGCGTTCCCGTATTTCGTCCTGTTGACATTTCGCAGGGACATGTTCCAACCAGATCCGAATTAAAAAGAACATCAAAAGAGATATCAGATCAATATAAGCGAACTATCCTAAATGGAGATGAATTACTGATTACAATTAGAGGTTCTGTTGGAGAAACATTTCAGATTTCAAAGGAATTCGAGGGCTGCAATGTTGCTCGAAATATTGTACCGCTTAGAGCGAATACCGAGATACTTCTGCAAGGCTTCTTGAAGGCAGTAATCGATTCAGTAGCATTCCAAGAGAAAATTGCAAGCATTACGAAAGGTGTAGCGTTGAAAGGAATAAACATCAACGAATTCAAAGTGTGTCCGATTATATTGCCACCGATCGAGATGCAACAGCAATGGGTAGAGTTTGCACAACAGAGCGATAAATCAAAATTTGAATTGAAGGAAGCAATTAAGAGCTGCGATGCACTCATGAAAGCTATCCTGTTTACTAATCTTGAAGAAAAGGAGGGCTAACATATGCCACAGTTTAATGAAGACAATACAGTTGAACAACTGTTTATTGATACATTAAAGAAAAATGGCTGGAAGTATGTTCCTGCGGATCAGCTTCCTAGAGATTTAACAGATGTAATTGTTGAACCTATGGTAAAGGATGCATTGATTCGATTGAATCCAGAGATTGCAGAAGATCCATCCAGAGCTGATGAAGTTATATATAAACTTCGTGCAATGCTCCAGCCATTCCCTAGCGACAATCTGGTTGCTCAGAATGAAGCTTTTAAGAAGAAATTATTCGAAGAAAATTCATATCCATTTGGCAAGGATGGAAGACCGACTCCGATCAATTTCTTTGGGACAATAACAAAAGACGAACTTGCAAAGAACGAGTATGTTGTTACTAATCAGTGGGTATATCCTACGGTTGAGAATGGCAAACGATTTGATATTGTCCTTCTGATTAATGGTTTTCCTGTAGCTATAGGTGAACTTAAAACACCTGTACGTAATGCCATTACATGGTTGGACGGAGCCCAGGACATTGCAGATTATGAGAAATCTGTACCAGAGATGTTTGTTCCTAACGTTTTTAATTTTGCTTCTGAAGGAAAATGCTATCGTTATGGTTCCATCAATATGCCATTAACAAAGTGGGGCCCTTGGCATACACCAGATCATAAGACAGAAGGAAGTCTTGCTGATGTTAAGATCAGCGTTGCTGATATGATCACGCCTGAAAAGGTTATGGACATCATGCAGTTCTTCACTTTGTTCTCAACAGATAAGAAGCATCGCAAGATTAAAGTCATCTGTAGATATCAGCAGTATGAAGCTGCAAACCTTATGGTTGAACGTGTAAAAGCCGGATATCCTAAACAGGGTCTTATCTGGCACTTCCAGGGATCTGGTAAATCGTTACTTATGGTTTTCGCAGCTCAGAAGCTTCGAATGATGCCGGAGTTAAATAATCCTACAGTAGTTATCGTAGATGATAGAATCGATCTTGAAACACAGATTACCGGTGATTTTAATGCAGCAGATATTCCTAATCTCCAGTCACTTGGAACAAAAGAAGAGTTGATGAACTTCTTTGAACAGGATATGCGTAAAATTGCCATTACGACTATTTATAGATTCGGTGATGTCGAAAAGGCACTTAACCTTAGAGATAACATTATTCTGATGGTGGATGAAGCACATAGAACACAGGAAGGTGACTATGGTGAAAAGATGCGTCTTGCATTACCAAATGCATTCTTCTTTGGTTTAACAGGTACACCTATCAATCGTCTTGATAAGAATACATTTAAGACCTTCGGTGCAATCGAAGATAAGAGCGGATACATGAGTAAATACTCATTCTCTGATTCTATCAGAGATAAGGCCACACTTCCGTTGAACTTTGAGCCTGTACCGATTGATTTGCATGTTGATAAGGACAAGCTTAACCAGGCGTTTGATGAAATGACAGAAGGTCTTTCTGATGAAGATAAGGGTGAGCTTTCAAAGAACGTTACGATGAAAGCTATCATGTATGACCGCAAGCGTATCAGAAAAGTTGTGGAGCATATAGTTAATCACTTCAGAACAAAGATTGAGCCTAATGGATATAAAGCTCAGATTGTTGTGTTCGATCGTGAATGTTGCCTTATGTATAAAGAGGAGCTCGATAAGCTGGTTCCGCCTGAGCAGTCAACAATTGTCATGACAACAGGTGACGACAAGGCAGGTCGTTATAAAAAGTACAAGAGAAATCGTGATGAAGAGGCAAAGGTGCTTGATCACTTTAGAGAGCCAAATGATCCGTTGAAATTTGTTATTGTTACAAATAAGCTTCTTACCGGATTTGATGCACCGATTCTTCAGGTAATGTACCTTGATAAACCTATGAAAGACCATAACCTTTTACAGGCAATCTGTCGTGTAAACAGAACCTATGATGAAGGAAAAACAAATGGTCTTATTGTAGACTATATTGGAATTTTTGATAACGTTGCAAAGGCATTAAACTTCGATGAGGCTGGAATGAAGAAGGTAGTAACGAACATCGAAGAAGTAAAGAAGCAGGTGCCCGCTTTAATGCGTAAATGCTTAAGTTACTTTATGGGCGTAGACAGAACTGTTGAAGGCTGGGAAGGTTTACTGGCAGCGCAGGAATGTTTACCTAACAATAAAGTAAAAGATGAGTTTGCTGCAGACTATCGAGTATTGAACAGAGCATGGAACGCTTTGTCTCCTGATCCTTTCTTAGAGCCATTTAAGTATGACTACGTATGGATTAGTAAAGTGTACGAATCTGTAAAACCTACTGATAATAGAGGTGCTCTTGTCTGGGCTGCTCTTGGTGCCAAGACTTTGGAACTTGTACATCAGCATATCGAAGTCGGAGAAGTTCATGAGGATGTAGATATTCTTACTCTTGATGCAGCACTTATCGACGAGTTCATTGAAAAGCAGAAAGATATCAAAAAGACGACTATGAAGGTTGAAATCGACCTTGTTGCAAAGATACAGAAACATGCAAAAGATCCAAAGTTCAAGCAGCTTGGAGAAAAGCTCGAAGAGCTTCGTGAAAAGCATGAGCAAGGTCTTATTACCAGCATCGAGTTCCTTAAGTTACTGTTAGAGCTTGCAAAAGAAGCAGCACGAGCAGAAAAGGAGGTTGTTCCTGAGGAAGAGATCGATCGTGGTAAGGCAGCTCTTACAGAGTTGTTTAATGGACTTCGTAATGATAAAACACCGGTAATCGTGGAACGCATCGTAACTGATATTGACGACATTGTAAAAATTGTTAGATTTGATGGATGGCAGAAAACAACGACCGGAAAGAATGAAGTTAAGAAAGCGCTTAGAAGCGTTGTCTGGATCAAGTATAAGATTAAAGACAAAGAGGTATTCGATAAGGCCTATAACTATATCGAGCAGTATTATTAATACTGTTGTCCCTGATAAAATTTGTTAATGGCGCAGGATGTTGGTATAAAGGAGAAACTAATATGAAAGCGTCATTAATAAAAGAAATTGAAAACAGAATGCAATCGCATTTAGACCCTGAACAGATGGGGCAGCTTCACCAGGTACTGGAAAGCTGCCTCAGTTCTACTAATGCTGAAGATAGCAAAGCGGACTTAATTAAGCTATTTTTGGCTGCAAAAAGGGTCGAAGGCTGTTCTGAGAAAACTGTAAAATATTACGATTCTACGATAAGAAATGCAGTGGAGAAAATTGATAAGGATGTTACGCAGATTACGACTGATGATTTGAGACTGTACCTTGACGACTACCAGGTCACAAGTAAAATCAGTAAGGTTACTGTAGACAATATTAGAAGAATTCTCTCCAGCTTTTTCTCGTGGTTAGAGGATGAAGACTATATTGTTAAAAGCCCGGTCCGTAGAATTCATAAGGTTAAGAGCTGCAAAACTGTCAAAGAGACATACACTGATGAAGACCTTGAATTGATGCGTGATGAATGTGATGGCATTCGAGACCTGGCGATTATAGACATTTTGGCGTCGACAGGTATGAGGGTTGGAGAGCTGGTACGACTTGATAAGAAGGACATAGATTTTCAGAATAGGGAGTGTATTGTCCTTGGAAAAGGTAATAAGCAGCGTAAGGTGTATTTTGATGCGAGAACAAAATTGCATTTAAAAAAATATATTGATTCTAGAACAGATGATAATGAAGCATTGTTTGTTTCGCTTCAGAAGCCTCACAATAGGTTGCAGATAAGTGGTGTTGAGATCAGGCTCCGAGAACTGGGTGCAAAACTTAATATTGATAAAGTTCATCCGCACAGATTCCGTCGCACTCTTGCAACATCTGCAATTGATAAAGGAATGCCGATTGAGCAGGTTCAAAAACTTCTGGGACATCAAAGCATCGATACAACGTTGCAGTACAGTATGGTAAGCCAGAATAATGTTAAGGAGTCCCACAGGAAGTATATTGGATAGCTATCGCAATTTATCGAGATGTTTGGTGATCTTGATAAGAATACAAAACAGTTTCCTAATAGAAAATTAAATGAGATATCAGCATATTGGAATGGTCTTACTTATAAACCTGCTGATGCAGTGGAAGCTGGAAGCGGAACTCTGGTTCTGAGATCAAGCAACATTCAGGATGGATCTTTAGCATTTGACGACAATGTCTATGTGGGGTGCACGATTAAAGAGAAACTCTTTGTTCAGGATAATGATATTCTAATGTGTTCTAGAAATGGAAGCGCCGCATTAGTAGGGAAAACGGCTTTAATTAAAGGTCTTACAGAGCCTACAACATTTGGTGCATTTATGATGATAATACGAAGTGATTATTATTCGTATTTAAAAACATATTTTGAGACTCCTTTCTTTAGAAATAAAATATCAACCGGAACTTCTACTATCAATCAGATAACCGGAAAAATGCTTAATGAGATATCTCTTCCGGTTCCAGATATGGACACAGTTAGAAGGTTTGAAGAGTTTACTCATCAAAGCGATAAATCAAAATTTGTAAGGTTCAAATCGCAATTTATCGAGATGTTTGGGTTGCCGGAGCGCAATACACATGAATATGAAATTGGTACAATCGGAGATGTTGTAAAGGATGTTCATTATGGTACTGCAAAAAAGGCATCGGAAGATGGACGATATATTTATATTAGAATGAACAATATCACATATGATGGTGATTTGGACCTAACAGATATAAAGCGTATTGATGTTCCAGAAAAGGATCTTTCAGGATGTATGGTTCAAGAAGGTGATGTGCTTTTTAACAGAACAAACAGCAAGGATTTAGTTGGAAAGACATGCCATTTTACTGGCGATGAGCCGATGATAATTGCAGGTTATATCATTCGTTTACGTATGAACGGCAAGGTGTTACCGGAATATGTTTCTACATTTATGAACCTTGACCGAAGTAAAAAACTTCTTTACAGCATGGCAAAGGGTGCTGTTGGACAAGCAAATATAAATGCTAAAGAAGTTCAATCTATTCCTATTGTTATACCTCCAGAAAATTTACAACAGGAATTTTTGAAGCTTCGTAAGCAGAGCGATAAATCAAAATAATTATGAGGAGGGGTGCTTTTGCAAAAGTACAAAAGCTTTGAGAAGTATTTAGAAAGTAAATACTACAATGAGATGTTCAAAGCCATCAAAAATTATATGTGGGGCCATAAGAATTCATTGGGTCTGTATTCATACGTGGTCCTGGATATGTCCTACATAGAATTAGATGATATTCACGTAAGAGGTGTATCTTTCCATAAAGGAGAAGGTAATATCCTTACATTTAAAGCATCGGTTGAGGCCGATGTAATTTTAAAAGGATTAGGTACACGAGACTATGAAGCGGACCAGCAGCAGGTATGGTTTTCCGTTTCTTTTACCGGACACCTGCTGGCAGGCTTAAATATGGTTACCATCACTGGAGTGGATTTATACAGCAAAGATAAATTCAAAGCTGAAGATTCACTAAGTAAATTCCTGGTGCCATATCTGTATTCAAAAGACCTGGATTCAGAAGCTGAGAAGTTTTTGAAGAAGTATTATCCTAAGGCGTTAAAAACACCGATGGCTATTGATATGAACGAGTTACTTGAGAATATGTGTCTGGAAATGCGCTATGCGCCGCTGCCAGATAATATTTTCGGTATGACATACTTTGCTGAAGCTGATGTAGAAGTTTGCGATGCACTGAAAAGAAATTCGCATGTAGAGCATATTGAGGCTGGTACTATTCTGATCAATCCGATGATCTTCTTTATGAGAAATGTTGGTTCAAAGAATAATACCGTCATTCATGAAGCTGTCCATTGGGATCGACACAGTGACTTCTTTGAGTTACAGAAACTGCTGAACGACGATATCAGTCACATCAAATGCGAAGTTGTAGAATCATATGATGGCAAAACGGCAGGAATAGACAACGCGTTGAAGTGGATGGAGTGGCAGGCAAACGCTCTTGCACCTCATATTTTAATGCCGGCTGAAACGACTAAGATTAAGTTTAAGGAGATTCTGGCAGAGACCAGAAGGACATATCCAAAAGAGCGAAACGCAGTGATTTTTGAATTCGCAATCACATCGCTGGCTAACTTCTTTGATGTGTCTGTGATTTCTGCAAAGATAAGATTGACTGAACTAGGGTTTGATTTGGCTGAAGGCACTGGTGTCTATGTGGATGGTAAGTATTATCCTCCATATAGCTTCAAAAAAGGAAGTCTGAAGAGAAATCAGACATTCACAATTGATGCACGAAATGCCATCGTCGAGTCATTTGTAAACCCGGCACTTGCTGCCCAGGTTGAGAACGGAAGTATCATATATGCAAATTGCATGTATTGTATCAATGATGAGAAGTACGTGACTCGAAATGACAATGGTACTCCGATACTTACAGATTATGCGTTGGAACATGTTGATGAGTGCTGCTTGGCATTCGATAGAAAGACACGCATCAGTAACAAGTACGACGATTCTTATTACAGAGTTTGTTTCTTATGTAGAGACATCAAGTCTGAGAATATTGTCGAAGCGACGTATGATCCTGACTATAAGAACAACCAGGATGTTGCAGAAAGAGCAAAAGAGATTGCAAAATCTAAGAAGATCATGCAGGAAACTATTAAGGTTCAGAAAGAGACTGCAGGATTAGAATTCCATGAGTGCTTAGCTTACCATATGGAAAGACGAGGCCTTACTGAAGAGGAGTTAGCATTCCGTTCCGGGCTTAGTTCTCGTATGGTTGGTGATTATCATAGAAAGCCTTGTAATATACAGCTCCCGGCGGTGCTGGCACTTTGCATCGGTATGAATCTGAAAAGAGAATATTGCTATTCACTTATTGAGAAGGCTGGATTTACTCTTAAGACTTCCAATGAGCACATGGTATATAAATTCTTGATAGACAATCATACAGATGAGAATCTTGATTCTTGGAATGCGACCCTGGCGGAATTTGGCATTGAGCAGCAGCTTCCAAGCAATAGAAAGAAAGCTGTGTAAAAAAATAAAAATATTTTTTGAAATCCGGAAGTCCGACTTCTGGATTTCTTTTATAAAAATCATATAGAAACAGACAGCCCTATGGCAGACAGGTAAAACTGTTTGCTGTAGGGCTTTTTTTGCGTTAAAAAGGGCCCTTTTTGCATGATTTTCCCGGAAGTCCGGCTTCCTGTTTGAAAAAATCGAATTGAACTATAGTAACGATAGTGAAGCACAAAGCTTCCAAATAGACACTTGGTGATGGCCCTCTGATCAAGGGATTTCCTAACTTTACCGGTGTCTCACAACTTAGTGATGTCGGCAAGAGTAGGACTTGTTGACCACGTAAATCAACGGAGGAATCCATATGATGAGTGGTCACGTAATACCTTTTTTCGACAACTTTAGCTATGCGGTTTCCTCCGCGTCAATCACAGGAGGAAATAGCAGATGGCTAAAAACGAATTTTACAGAGACTTTAGTAACAGAAAATCATTCAACAATGCACCTGTAAGTGCTGATGAAGAACTTGTACCAGCAGTGCTTACAAAGGATATGAAGGTTACATTGAAACCGATGGGTCTGGATTATGGAAATGTTGAAACTTGGACTTTTCCAAATGGACAGAAGGTTCCGGTAGTCTTTATTCCTAACAAGAAAGGCTTCATGGATATTTACATGAAATTCTTTAACGGTGAAGTTGAGAGATATCTGAAACACAAGGATGAAGAACAGTCTGACGATCTGTCATTGGATAAGTTCTTAGAGGACATTGATGATGAAGACGGCGAAGGTTTCGATCCTACTGGAACAACTGAGAACGAGGATAAAGCATTTGTAATGATGGTGTTTGAACTTCTTATTGAGGATCTTGAAGCACAGGACGTTAACATGGGAAAGATTATCCGTTTACTTGCTGATGGTTTTCAGAAGAAAGAGATCCTGGATCAGGTTGATCTTGGAAAAGGTAAAACCCAGGGATATGCTTTTATCGAAAAGACCCAGAAGATCGCTCTTAAGATTTATAACGATAAGTTCCGCGATTAAGAATCTGTAAGCAACAATAGAGAGAGCAGTATCGGAGTAGCTAACCGGTACTGCTTTTCTTTCACTTGCAATCACTCAGAACAAATTGCGCCGAGCGATTGACAGATGTATAAAGGTGTGCTATATT
Organism: Mogibacterium kristiansenii; assembly: GCF_029224645.1. Lineage (NCBI taxonomy): Bacteria > Bacillati > Bacillota > Clostridia > Peptostreptococcales > Anaerovoracaceae > Mogibacterium > Mogibacterium kristiansenii. Next base: position 59,680 of record NZ_JAQXUZ010000001.1, on the reverse strand, counting down.
TTAATCAGAACAAAATGTGCCGAGTGGTCAGAACGTATCGTGCAGAGTAAATATATGAAAGGGTGATTATAATGCAGAAATTAAAGAAGTATTTAAGTGAAGTACATCCAGAACAGTATCACATCTTTGATTCTCACCAGGAGCAGATGCTTAATCGTGGCATGGATCATAAGGATAGAGATTATGAAGCTTATAGCTACAACATCCATAAGAACAGTAAACCGAAAGCAGGAGATGTGTTCCTGTATCGTAGACCGGGAAAGTCTACTGCCAATAGAAAGTTTAACATTTATGGGGGTGGCGTTATCGACTTTATTACCGAGCCAGATGCAGATGGTAATGTGTTCGCTGTCGTAAAGCTTCCATTCAAATTAAAGGAACCGTTGGAGCAGAAAACAAGTAAGTTCTTAGAGGACTTTGAATGGACTTCAAAACAGAAGAAGCCTGGTTCATGGGAGCATTTCTGGAACCAGTACGGTATGAACGTTATCGATGAGCATGACTTCTGGGGCTTAGTTGGCGATCAGGAGTACATCGTACCTGGTAATACTAATCCATACAATCCTTATGTTAAAGAAGCGGCAGAAGAGCTCACTGAGACATCAGAGGGTTTTGATATTCAGGGCTTTCAGATCAACATCGAGGATGAAGAGGATCAGAAAAAGATGCCTAGTGGTAAGGCAGAAGCATCTCATGAGTTAACAGGTAAGCACGTGGACTACAAGAAACTCCAGTCTGCTAAGACATCCGTTGGTAAAGCAGGTGAGTATCTGGTATTAGATCTTCTTCGTGAACAGTATGAAGGTACAGATGTTTTTATCGAGCATGTGGCAGAGACAGAAGGCGACGGCTGTGGTTATGATATCAGAATCACCTTCCCAGACAAGAAGGAAATTCGTATTGAAGTTAAGACGACCACATCAGCATACATTGATGGATTCTATCTCACACCTCGTGAGCTGAACGCGGCAAGACAGTGCTTGTTCGAGGAGGCATCAAAGTGGAAGTCATATCACATCTATCGTGTATATAACTTCGATCCTAAAAATAAGACAGCTAACATCAAGATCTTCGATCACTTCAACGACGCAGACTTCAGATTAGCACCGACCTGTTGGAAGGTCCACATTAGATAAGAAAGAGAGGAATTTTAATGGCAGCAAATAATGTCCAGACAAACAACGCAAAACCTACAGCAAATAAACAGTCAGCACCAAAGCAGCCAGCAAAAACAGTAAATAAGAATCCTGGCACAGAAGCAGTAGATAGAGCTTTTGACGGAGTAACTGAATATTGCAAAAACGATCCAAAGACTGCTAAGAGAATCGGTGGAAGTATCATGCTTGGTACTGGTATTGGTATCGCAGTTGGCGGCGGTTTGATGATAGCTTCATCATTCTAATACAACCTAATATACAAAACGAATCCCGGAAAGCAGTGAGTGCTGACCGGGATTTTCTTTTAGTCTTTCTTATAAAATTCTGTTGTGTATCCATCGGCACGAAGTAAGATGTCAGGCATCCATGAAGGATTATGAGCCATAGCCTTACATACATCATCAAGAGATACAGTATCTTTGCATTCGATGATCAGTTCGTCATGGACGTGACCGCAGATGAAGAAGCCGGGCAGGTTCTTCATAGCATTCATAAGCAGGTCCCTGGATACAGCCTGAACTACATTCTCGACGAACTTCGGACCGTAACTTTCGAGACGTTCCCATTTCTTAGTGGAGCCGATACCTTCATAGGTTACAGATTCACCACCAAATTTGTTCTCACCAATACGAGGCTTAATGTATGTAAGCTTCCTTCCAGATGGGAGAGTGATGAACAACATTCCGCTGCGCCAGGTGAATTTAATGCCATGAGAACTGGTGCTGGTATGCATCTTGATTGCGCTCTTAACAGCATTATCAAAGTCCCACCATAAAGATACGATGTTCGGATTAGACTCACGCCAAGCATCTACAAGTGGCTGAAGTTCATCCTCAGTAAGGCCCATTTCAAGAGCTCCCATCGCTTTTAAAGCGCCAACACTGCCGCCATAGCCAAGGGCCAATTCCGCGATCTTACCTTTCTGACGAAGGTGTCCGTTGATGCCATGCTTTTCAACCGGAACATGGAACATCTGTGATGCAGAAGCGCAGTAGATGTCGCCACCGTTTTTGAATACTTCAGCTCGCCAGGACTCTCCAGCAAGATGTGCGATCACACGTGCTTCAATGGCACTGAAGTCTGCTACATAGAACTTGTATCCAGGTCTTGCAATAAAGGCAGTGCGGATCAGCTGTGAAAGTGTATCAGGGATATCATCATATAAAAGTTCTAATGAATCATAGTCACCGATCCTTACAAGCTCTCTGGCTTCAGCAAGATCATTCATGTGATTTTGAGGGAGATTTTGCAGCTGGATGATACGTCCAGCCCAGCGGCCGGTTCTGTTGGCTCCGTAAAACTGAAACATACCTCTGGCACGAGTATCCTTACAGGCGGCATTTTCCATTGCCTGATACTTTTTAACAGAGCTTTTTGCAAGCTGCTGACGAAGGGCAAGTACCTGCGCTAAGTCTTCTGGTGCATCTTTGATGAGTTCAGCGACAGCTTTCTTTCCAAGTGTATCCGTCTCAAGGCCCTGATCAGATAACCAGGCTTTCATCTGAGCTACACTGTTGGGATTTTCAAGGTCCGTCATATCCTTCATCTGGGCTGCGATATCAGTCTTGGAGCGTTCATCAAAAGCAATCGCATTTTTCACAAGCTGCATATCTACAAGAATACCTCTGTCGTTAATGGACTGGTCCAGATGGTACTCATCCCATACAAAGTCCGGAACCGGGAACTTGTGAAGCTTCTCTTTGATTCCCATCTCAACTTCAACGTCACGCTTGTTATAAGCTTTGAAGGTAGACCATTTATCCGGTGCATGATGAGGCAGGTTTCTGGTTCTGCCACCATTGGTCTTGGTAGGCTTGCAAGGGACGCAGAAGTATCGGATTAAATCTTTACCTTCTTTCATTTTCTGATCTTTAAGACCAAGCACAGCACCGACTCCTTCCAGTGATAACGGAAGTCCCATGTAGGCACTCCAGATCATAGTGCAACGCCATGAGGCAGGGTTTAAGTAATTTGATACGGTATCGCCTGCAGCACCATAGGTTTTGAATCGGTCAGGGTAGTGCTTCTTTAACCAGTAAGATAAGCAGACTCTCTCGAATACTGCATTAAAGGCCCATTTGATTACTGTATCATCAACCAGTGCGTCCAAGATCTCATACGGAAGTGTATCCCCGCAGGCAAGATCATAAACTGTGACCGGCTCGTTATTGATGGATACTGCAAAGAGTAGTATCTCGAAATTATCTGATTCAGCGTATTTGTATACGCCGCTTTTTTTGATATCGACATCGCTGTACGTTTCTAAGTCGATGGACATTTCATGTATTGTCATATAGAACCTCCTAACAAAACAGGTGGCTAAGAGATAAGCTCCCAGCCACCTGCCGATTATTCATTGTCTGTCTTAACTTCTTCTGCAATATGCTTCTTGTCTCGGCGGGCCTTGATCTTTTTCTTAATAGTTCTGAACAGATCAACTACCATCATTCCGACCATAGCGATGAACCATCCCATTGTTGCACCAAAGCACATAGATAACATTAAGTGTTCGTAAGTTGTCATGATAAGCACCTCATTTCTTTATTTGTCTTTACGTGAACGCCAGCGGTTAAGATCCTTCATTACAGTTCTATAAGCTGATGTCAGAACAGAAAGAATGAACTTGATCAGGTTGTAGATGATGAAACCGTAGATCACGAAGATCAAAGTATAACCGGCTGCGTAGAACACAAACTGATTTGCAGATTCAATAATAGTTTCCATGGATTTACCTCTTTTCTAAGATGACCGGCAGCAGGTCATCCACTGCCGGCCTTGTGTATTTATTATGATTAGCTAAGGAAATCGTCATCTTCTTCAGTAGCGAAGTCGTCCTCAGCTCTAGACTTACCACCAAGCGGCTCACCATCGCGAATCTTCTGAAGGTTGTTAAGACCACAGGCAATACCACGATTACCGTTAGAGTTGAATGCGTAAAGGTTGATAGAAGCTCTACCATATACACCGCTGTATACCTCAGAACGATCCAAGATAGGCTGACGGTCAGCGTCTACGATACCAGGAGCAGTAGCAGAGTTGGCGTTGATAAAGTAGCTGTTGGCATAGGCTTCATCGCCAGGTCTCTCTCTGTCACCATCACGAAGAGGGTTCTTGATCACATCAAGTGCCGGGCATACCTTTGCGGTACCCTTAAGCTTAGATTCACCTTCCTCGTAAGCTGCCTGGATAGCAGCGCGGATCTTGTTGACGGTTACTGTGTCAGACTTCGGAATGATAAGAGATACGCTGTACTTAGGTGCGCCTCCATTGATTGACTTAGGGTCCCATACGTTTGCGTAAGACCATCTAGTGTTTACTCCAGTAATAACTTTTGTAGGGTTTGCAATTTTAGACATAATATTTTCCTCCTGATTAATTGTCTTTGAAATCATCTGCTGCAGTGTTCATCGCGGGTCTTTTATCAGACTCCGGAACAAGTGCAGGTTTACCCGGTGGCTTATATACAAGTCCACCTAATAACTGTTCAAACTGCTTCTTTCCAAGCAGTGAGCTCATGGCTGTAATACCAAGGAGCTTCTTTTCATATGGATCATATCCAGCTTCCGTTACCGTAGCTGCGACGACTGCTTCGTCTGTATATTTGCGGTTACTTCTACCTTCAACGATCTTGAATCCTTCGTAGTGCGTACCAGCCTGTGCCTGGGTAAGTGCGTAATCTTTGATGTCATTTCCCCAGTTGATGAGCTGATCGATTCTTGGAAGGATTGCTGCAATCTCGAAATCATCTAAGGTTGCTGGCATCTCGAAATCGTACTTTGCAAGCTCAAGGTTTGTTTCCGCACGTTTTCTACAAGTCGCTTTCACTTTACAGAACTGACAGTGATCGCCAGCTTTGAATTCACCTTTGCCTTCATATGCAAGGGCAGCGGTAGGTTTTAATACTTCCTCGGCCCAGGTAAGAAGATCTTCTTTGGTGATGGAGCTAGTAGATACATTGTCGCGGCGAGGCTGGAAGATCGTCATCTCGATGCGGCTTACATCGTATAAGTCATCGAATGCTTCCAGAGCACCTAAGGCGTAGCACATCATCTGTGTGTTACCTTCGCTTTCAACCAGAACTCCCAGTCCATGCTTGTAGTCGATGATGTGAAGGACCTCATCTGCGATGATGACACAGTCGCCAGTTCCGAATCCGTTCTCAACCCAGCGGGAGAAGTCTAAGCGCTGCTCGATGAATACCATCGGATCACTGCAGTAGGCTTTTGCTCTCTCATACTGTTCAAGTACGTAGTTGGTGTATTCCTCGGCGCAATTCTGCATCTCGCCATTGTAATAACTAAGGTTTTCTGTTGGATCTTCTACATCTCTACCCAGAGCCTTTTCTACAAGGTAGGCACACAGTTCATGGCAATCAGTGCCTTCCTGGGCGTAGGGTGAAGATTCATCTTTGATTCCCTCGCAGAGCTTTGCAGACGGTGGACAGTTGATCCAGCGGTGCGAAGCAGAAGCGGAGAGGAATGCATGCTTAGCCATTGATCAGTTCCTCGGCTGCTGCAACTAAAGCAACGTAGTCTTCCTCTTTCACTTCGCTCAGGCGGTTAGCACCGAACTTAGTTAAGAGAGCTTTTGCTTCAGCTTTCTTACCCTTACCAGCAAGTGAAGCCATGATTCCACGTACTTCCTGGAAGGAATACTTCTTTACTTCAGGTGCAGGCTCTTCCTTTTTAACAGAAGGCTTGCTTTCAGTTCTCTCAGGTTCTGCTGTATCAGAGAACATTTCTCTTAAAGCAGTAGCAGCTTCGATCATCTTCTGACCGGCTGTGATCATCTCATCAAGAACCTGATCCAGATTTGACATCTTGCTCATTTGTCTTAACCTCTCTTTCATTTTCTAATTCTTGTCTCAGTTTGGCTGCCAGTCTCTTTGCTACGACACTGATGGCGATGAGGGTATCAATAAGTTCTTCATCGACGGAGTCAATAGCGCTGGCATGATCTCTTGTGGTAGTCATCGTCTTAACCTCGCTTTCCGATTGGCTTTGTGCCTTTCTAACTTCCTAAGGGGATTTGAAGGATGAAATTCCGGGTTTCCAGAAAACTTTTTTATTTTTTTCTTGGAAGCTTTTGTTCAGCTCGTCCTTCTAACTTCCTAAGGGAAAATCCGAGGTGTAATTCCGGGTTTTGTGAAAATAAAAATGTCAGGCCGATTTTCGCTATATAAAAGGAAGCGATTCGGTCTGACATATTTTTTTTGAACTTTTTTATTCGGAAGCCGGAATCTGGCTCACGAAATCCCCTTAGGAAGTTGAAGAAGGAAATCTTCTATCTTTTAACGAAAGGCGGGTGAAAGCGATGAGAGCATACGGCTTCAATCAGGAAGGTTACCCTGATCCAACTGCAGCAAAAGCAGTAGCGAATGTATCGAAGGCAGAAAAGAAGTATTTACCTCTTGTATATATCTGCTCGAAGTATTCCGGCGACACTGCAAACAATACAGAAGCAGCCAAGCGCTACAGCAGATTTGCAGTCGACTCAGGTGCCATTCCGTTAGCTCCACACTTACTGCTTCCTCTTTATATGAAGGAAGACACCGAAAGAGATCTGGCCATGTTCATGGACAAGGTGTTCTTAGGAAAGTGTGATGAGCTGTGGGTCTTTGGAACGGAAGCGTCTCCGGGCATGCGCATGGAGATAGCGAAAGCGAAGAAGCACCGTAAGAAAATCAGATATTTTGACAACGAGTGCAGAGAAACTAATGAAGCTCTGGATATCGGGCCAGAGAGAAAGCAGGAGGAAAGTTAAATGAACTTTGTTATTTACACAGCTAACTGCACTGGAAACGCTGCGAACTGCGACTATCCAAATAAGGTAGTAGTCGATAGCGAGCAGACGCTTAAAGAAGCAGTCAAAAAAGATCATGTCTGTGCTTCTTATAAGGATAACTACAGAAGCAACGACAATTTCATTTCTTCGGATGTGATTGTGATGGATGTGGATAACGACCACACAGCTAATCCGGATGAGTTTATTACAGCAGAAAAGATGGATGAGCTGTTCCCTGATATCAGCTACTGCCTGGTACCGAGCCGCCATCATATGCTGCCTAAGGGAACACACCCTGCAGCACCGAGATTCCATGTGATGTTTCCGGTGGAGGCTATCACAGACGCGAATGCTTATGCAAAGACCAAGGAACTTCTTTATAAGATGTATCCCTTTTTTGATGACAATGCACTCGATGCAGCCAGATTCTTATTTGGTTGTGATGTGAAAGAGATTACCTGGCATGAAGGCTGGCTTTCCATCATGGATGAAATCGCAGACGGTGATCTGGTGGAATCAGATACAGATGATGAAGAGTTCGATGCTCCGGTATCAAGCGGGCCTATCTTAGAAGGAAGCCGCAACAATACCATGAGCCATTTCGCAGGTCGTATCTTAAAGAAGCTTGGTGTATGTGAAAAGGCGAAGCAGGCCTACATGGAAAGAGCTGCAAAGTGCGAGCCTCCATTATCACAGGAAGAGCTTGATACCATCTGGAATAGTGCCATCAAGTTCTATGAGAAGGTGGCAGCGCAGGATGGTTACGTAGCACCGGGAGAATACAACGATGAGTTTGGTACCAGCTTCTTAAAGCCGGAAGATTACTCCGATATTGGTGAGGCAAAGGTTCTGGCCAGAGAGTGTATCAGCAGACTTAGATTTACCAGCGCTACAGACTACATTACCTTCCAAGGAGACCGCTGGCATGAAGATAAACAGAAGTCTCTTGGTACGGTTGAAGATTTCATGGACGCGCAGCTTACAGATGCAAACGAAGCAATCCGTATTGCAGAGGAAGCGCTGATCTCCATTGGTGTCAGCGAAACAGATGTAAAGGGCCGCACAAAGGATCTTCCTAAGATGGTACCAATCGACAAGATGGGCATGCTCTATGCTCTGATCGGTGCGGATACCTATAAGAAGTTCGTCATGAAATACCGTAACTACAAGAACATCGTAAATACCCAGAATGCAGCTAAGCCTATGCTGGCCATTGATGTATCGGAGCTTGATTACGATCCGGAACTCTTAAATACACCTGGCGGTACTTACGATTTAACAAAAGGTCTTGATGGAGCCCATGCACACGATCCGGATGACCTTATTACAAAGGTAACTGCAGTCGCTCCTGGCGATAAAGGCAGAAAGCTTTGGGAGGACTCGCTTAGTTTGTTCTTCTGTGGAGATAAGGAACTGATCGATTATGTTCAGGAGATTGTCGGTATGGCAGCAGTCGGTAAGGTTTACGCAGAGCACATGATCATCGCTTATGGTGGCGGTGCGAATGGTAAGTCAACCTTCTGGAACACCATCGCCAGAGTGCTTGGTAATTACTCAGGCAAGTTATCAGCTGAGGCTCTTACCATGAACTGCAAGCGTAACGTCAAACCTGAGATGGCAGAGCTTAAAGGCAAGCGTCTCATCATTGCATCGGAGTTGGAAGAAGGAACCAGACTTAATACCGGTATGGTAAAGCAGCTTTGTTCGATCGACCCGATTGAAGCAGAGAAGAAGTTCAAAGATCCATTCCACTTTGATCCGTCGCATACACTGGTGCTTTATACGAACCACCTTCCTAAGGTATCAGCCAATGATGATGGTACCTGGAGAAGACTGATTGTCATTCCGTTTAATGCAAAGATTACCGGCAAGTCCGACATCAAAAACTATGCTGATTATCTTTTTGAAAACGCAGGACCTTCCATCATGACATGGATTATCGAGGGTGCGAAGAAGGCGATTGATAAAGGATATAAGTTCAAAGAACCTAAGCTGGTTGCGGATGCCATCAATGCATATCGTGAGGAGAATGACTGGTTAGGTCAGTTCGTAGAGGACCACTGTGATGTGGGTGCTTCTTATGAAGCAAAGTCTAGTGAGCTTTATCAGGCATACCGCGCAAGCTGTTTATTGAATGGTGAGTATGTCCGCAGCACGTCAGATTTCTATGGATCACTTGAGAAGGCAGGCTTTACGAGACGTAGAACCAGAGACGGAAGAATGATCCAGGGACTTCGTCTTAAGTCTGGACAGGACTTCATGGAGTGACACTCGTGACAGTCATTTTCTAAAGTTTGATAGAAGTTATGGCTCTTGTGCCAGTCGTGACACTTAAAACCATAACTTCTTATAACTGAAAATACTGTTTTTTATATATGTGTGTCAGTCGTGCCAGTCTTTACGTAAAAGTCTCTATAGGAGAATAAAAAAATTTATATAGAGAAGGTTATGAAATCACTGGCACGAGCGTCACACTTACAAATTTCAACTGATGAAGAATTGGAGGATTCAGGTATGTTAGCAAAAAAGAATCGAACGATTGATGAATATAAGAAGGCCGGAGCCGAGATGCGACTTTTCAAGAACTTAGGTACTAAGCTCGCGGTGGATATTTCCAAAGTGGTATCTGCTTCCGATTACGAGATGTTAAGTAGAGCCCTTCACCGCATTGATGAAGTATGCAGTAGAGCAGAAGACAATATGTTTTCAGACTTCCCAGAGTTAGGTAATGAATACATCGGTGTCTTCTATGGCAATGTGGGAGACCAGCCACGTAACCACCTTGATGGAGAAATCATCAACCTTGCAAAGCAGGTGAGCGATGAGCTCTTTAAGTAAGCGTGAAAGTTTCATCGAAAAGAAATTAGTGCAGGAGGTTAAGAAGCGTGGTGGCTTATGCGAGAAGTGGATATCCGGAACTTCTGGTTGGCCAGACCGTATCGTAATCCTGCCTGCAGGAAAGATCGGATTTGTTGAGGTGAAGGCTCCCGGAAAGGAGCCAAGACCTCTGCAGGTTCATAGACACAAACAACTACGTGCCCTGGGTTATAAGGTTTACGTCTTAGACCAGGAATCACAGATTGGAGGTATCCTTGATGGAATACAAACCACATGATTATCAAAAGTATGCGACCGAGTTTATTGTGACCCATCCGGTTGCAGCAGTTATTTTACAAATGGGTCTTGGAAAAACAGTCTGTACCTTAGATGCCATTAACCAGCTGATGTACGACAGCTTTGAGGTCCGAAAGGTGCTGGTAATCGCACCGCTTCGTGTTGCAAAGGTTACGTGGAGCGATGAAATCCGTAAATGGAAAAATCTTAGTCACTTAAGATACAGCATCGCAGTTGGTACAGAAAAGGAAAGAATAGCAGCTCTTAATGCAGATGCAGATATCTATATTATCAACCGCGAGAACGTACAGTGGTTGGTAGAAAAAAGCGGAGTGCCATTCGAGTACGACATGGTTGTAATCGACGAGCTGAGTTCTTTTAAGAATTGGAATTCAAAACGCTTCAAAGCATTTATGAAAGTCAGACCTCGTGTGAAGAGAGTGGTTGGTCTTACCGGTACACCTTCTCCCAACGGCATGATGGATTTATTCGCACAGTTTAAGTGCCTGGATATGGGAGCGAGACTTGGAAGGTTCATCACGCAGTACCGTAATTGTTATTTTGTACCGGATCGTATGAACGGACAGATTGTGTATTCCTACCGCTTACGTCCAGGTGCAGAGAAACAGATCTACGATAAGATTTCTGACATCACTATTTCCATGAAGGCACTGGATCATCTTAAGATGCCAGAGCTTATTGAAAACAGATATCCGGTTTATATGGATGAAAAGGAAGCTGCCATGTATGACGAGCTTCGATCTGATTTGATTCTTCCTTATAAAGAAGATGAAGCAATCACTGCAGCGAATGCAGCAGCTCTTTCTGGTAAGCTTTGTCAGATGGCAAACGGTGCTGTGTATTCAGAGGGTGGAGATACGGTACATATCCATGACCGTAAGCTTGAAGCCTTAGAAGATATTATCGAAGCAGCACAGGGACCAATCCTTCTTTGTTACTGGTTCAAACATGACCTGGAGCGTATTGAAAAGAAGCTTCAAGAGCTGAAGGTAAGCTTTGATAGGATCACCACTGAGGATAGTATTCGTAAGTGGAATGCCGGAAAGCTGGATGTTGGTTTGATCCATCCTGCTTCTGCTGGGCATGGACTTAATTTGCAGCAGGGTGGAAACGTGATTGTTTGGTTTGGACTTACCTGGTCCTTAGAGTTATACCAGCAGACCAATGCCCGCCTTTGGAGACAAGGACAGTCTAATAAAACCGTTGTGGTACAGCACATTGTAACTGCCGGAACCATTGATGAAGATATTCTGGATGCCTTAACAAGTAAAGATGCAAGCCAGAACAGACTGATCAATGCGGTGAAGGCACAACTGTAAATGAGCCAAGTATGGCCGAGTCAATCAGAGTCAATCCGAGAGAAATATTATGATCGGAGGTACTCTTATGAGCAATAAGAATTCATACGATCCCTACGAGCAGCTAGCCAATGCAATCGTGTTAGCTGCGGTGAGGGATTACCGAGATGCAAATAGAAAGCTGTCCAGAGGACGAAAGAACCAAGCTGCCCTTGAAACCAAAGAGGAGTGCTTACGATTTTTTCGCTCTGGCTGGTTTAAGGCTCTTACTGAAATCGATCCAGAGTACCTGATTAAGAAGCTGGATGAGGAGGTAGTAAGATGACAGCTAAAGAGTATTTATCACAGGGTTATCGTCTGGAGCAGATTATCAAGCTGATTAAAATGGATATTGAGTATTGGCAGGATCTTGCCAGCAGCGTATCCTCTCCTGGATTTGAAGAGCACTTCAATGCAACCAGAAATACAGACGCACCCTTTGTCAAACAGATTTATAAGATGATGGAGTATCAGGATCTGCTTACAGAAAAGCTGGAACTGCATATGAATCTTAAGAGGGAGATGCAGAAAGCCATTGAATCGATGAGCAATCAGGATGAACGTTTGGTTCTTGAGTTCCGTTATATAAAGAACCTTACCTGGCCGCGCATCGCTGATCTGATGTATGTGGATGAAAGCACTGTTCGCAGATGGCACAACAAAGCTTTGAATCATTTTGTTGTTCCAGAAAATCCTACAACAATTTAATATTGCGCGGAAATGAGCGCCTTTGAGCGGGTTCCTATCATGGTATAGTATAATCAGCGAAAAAGGATAAAGACATGACCCACATAGCCTCGTTGGATAAAAACCACCGGGGCTTTTGTTATGCCTAGACCCAGGAAGGAGGAAAGACCGGTGCCACGAAAACCGAAGAAGCCATGTGCTGTGCCAGGATGTCCGAACCTTACTGAAGGAAGATATTGTGAAGAACATACGAAACAGGAAAACGCACGCTACGAGAAGTATGACAGAGATCCTGCTGTACGCCGTAGGTATGGACGAGTCTGGAAACGTATCCGCGATACCTATGTAAAGACCCATCCCTTCTGTGAGCTTTGTTATGAGAAGGGTGTGATTGTACCTGTTGAAGAAGTGCATCACAAAGTTCCTTTAGCTGAAGGAGGAACTCACGAGCGCAGCAACTTGATTTCTCTTTGCAAGAGCTGTCACTCACAGATACATGCTGAGCGAGGAGACAGATGGAACAAAGATAAAAAATATACTTATTAAGGTGTCAGTCGTGACAGTCAAAGTATAAAGTATTTCAGAATTTTTGTGTGACAGTCGTGTCGGGAGGGGCGGTCAAAATCTCTACGGATCGGCTTCCCCGCCAACGGCGTCGGGGTCAAACGCGCAAAAATCCGATTTCAAACAGGGAATTAAACCCTGAAACGTTAATTCATAAGAAGGCAGGTGCAAGAATATGGCCAAAGATGGAACAGCCAGAGGCGGAGCCAGGTATGGTGCTGGTCGAAAGCCAAAGCCACTGGCCGATAGAGTGATGGCGGGTGAAGCTGCAGTTTCTATAGAGCTTCCTGACCCACCAATTTTTGAAGGGAATGATGTCCCTCCAGTAAAGCAATACCTGAAAGCAAAGCAGAAAGCCGGTAAGGACTTATGCGCTGCAGAGGTATATGAAGAAACATGGAAATGGCTGAAGGATAGAGGTTGCGAAAGGCTGGTAAATTCTCAGTTGATTGAGCAGTACGCCATGAGCGTATCCAGATGGATTCAGTGTGAGGAGTGTATATCTGAATACGGCTTCTTAGCGAAACATCCCACAACTGGCAACGCAATCGCATCTCCATACGTATCCATGTCGCAGCAGTACATGAAGCAAGTAAATCAGATCTGGTATCAGATCTTCCAGGTAGTAAAGGAGAATTGTTCGCAGCCATTTTCCGGTAACACGCCGCAGGACGATGTGATGGAGAGACTGTTAAGAACAAGGAAGGGAATGTAACTATGATTGAAAAAGTAAACCCAAGCCATCCGGATAAGGTGGCTGATCGAATAGCGGGTGCCATTGTGGATTTGGCATATGCTGCAGAAGAAAACCCTAAAATCGCAGTTGAAGTTTTAATTGGACATGGTAAGTGCCATGCGATTATCGAAACTACTGCAGAGATTAATCCACTTGATGTAAAAGATGCGATTCACCGCATTGCCGGCGGTGTATGGGCCGATATTGATATCGTTCCTCAGGATGAACATTTAGCTGGTAACCAGAAAGAGAAAATTCGCTGCGGCGACAATGGTATCTTTAAGGGCATGCCTCTTACAGAGGAGCAGAAAGCACTCTCTAAGATTGCTCGTGAAATCTACACTGTCTATCCATTTGATGGAAAGTATATCCTGGATCAGGCAAAGCTCATTATCTGTCAGTCCAATGCAAAAAGTGTACATTTAAGAGAAATCTACACTGAGGCCATAATCAATCCGCTTGGCGACTGGACCGGTGGCACAGATGTAGATACCGGTGCTACGAATAGAAAACTTGGTTCAGATATGGCCGACTCTGTTACTGGTGGAGGACTTCATGGTAAAGACCTTAGCAAAGCAGATGTGAGTGTAAATATTCACGCATTCTTAAAGGCACAGAGAACCGGTAAGCCAGTCGAGCTTTGTTGTGCGATTGGAGACGACACGATTGATGGCGTGCCTTACAACGAGATTGTTGCTGAGGCAAAAGCATACATTGATTCTGTTGGCGGATTTGAAAAGTTCGCTGAATGGGGTCTTTTCTAAGGAGGCGCCAATGAATACGAATAAAACTACACATATGGAAATGGTAGCAGTTGAAAAGCTGGTGCCATATGTAAACAATGCCCGAACTCATAGTCAGGAGCAGATCACAAAGCTTAGATCTTCTCTTCGTGAGTTCGGGTTTATTAATCCCGTCATCATTGATAAAGATTATGGAGTGATTGCTGGACATGGCAGACTGATGGCTGCAAAGGAAGAAGGAATCACTGAGGTACCATGTGTACTTGTTGATTACCTTACCGAAGCGCAGAAGAAAGCCTACATCATTGCAGATAACCGATTCGCTCAGGATGCTGGTTGGGATGAAGAACTTTTAAAAATTGAGATTGAAGCATTACAGGCAGAGTCGTTTGATGTATCTCTTACCGGTTTTGAGGATCAGGAAATTGCAGATCTGTTTGCTGGTGATGATGAGACTGGTGCAGAGGATGATGATTTTGATTTGTCCGATGCGCTTGAAAAGGCTGCCTTTGTTGAACGCAGTGACATCTGGACGGTTGGTCGACACAGACTGATGTGCGGAGATGCAACAAGCGCAGAAGATGTAGCTGCTTTGATGGATGGAAAGAAAGCGAACCTCATCGTAACTGATCCGCCATACAATGTGGCCTTTGAAAGTTCTGATGGTCTTTCAATTAAGAATGACAAGATGGCCGGAGATAAGTTCTACGAGTTCCTGCTTGCTGCATTTAAGAACATGGCTGACAACCTGGAAAAAGGCGGAGCTGCTTATGTGTTCCATGCAGATACAGAAGGACTTAACTTCCGTAAAGCGTTTATTGACGCAGGCTTCCATTTATCCGGATGCTGTATCTGGGTGAAGAATTCACTGGTGCTTGGAAGATCTGATTATCAGTGGCAGCATGAGCCGGTGCTTTATGGGTTCCTTCAAAATGGCAAACACTACTGGAGTAAGAATGCTGGTCGTAGCCAGACAACCATCTGGAACTTCGATAAGCCTAAGAAGAATAAGAACCATCCAACTTCAAAGCCGCTTGACCTTCTTGCCTATCCGATTGGAAATTCCAGTCGTGAGAACTCTATCGTCATCGATACCTTTGGTGGTTCCGGATCAACGCTTATGACCTGCGAACAGACTAACCGTATCTGTCATACGATGGAGCTCGATGAGAAGTATGCATCCGTTATCCTTCGAAGATATGTGGAGGACACCGGAGATACAGATAACGTCTACGTGATCAGAAACGGTGAGAAGCTTATGTATTCTGATTTGGTGAAGGAAATCGAAGTGTAAAGTGCACAGTTTATCCGACTTCATTTTGGTGGAAATTATGTGCAGATATTACTGGATAATATGTTCCTTTAGAGTGATATATGTACATACCAAAAACAAGGAGGACAGATAAAATGATCTACCATTTTAACGTAACAGGACCAGATAGAAAGAAGCTTGCAAATATTATCGGTGAGCACATTCACCAGAAACCTAAGTACCTTGGAGTTCCAAGCTGCGCATACCAGATTGGAGAATACAACCTTTCAAAAGAAGGAGCTCTTAGCTGGAATGACCTTGATGATGCAGATCCTGCACACATGGAATTAAGCTGCAGCTTGATCCAGGCACTTGAGGCTGAAGGTTTCCGATCAGAAGAAGCCGACTTCATTGAAGAACAGACTGCAGCAATGGCAGAAGCGGATGAGACAATGGTTTCGATTAGCATGCCGGCAGCAATGTTTGATGAGGCTGCACTTGAAAACCTGAAGCGCCTGGTGGAAGCAAAGAAGGAGCTTATGAAGCGAGCCTTCCTTGCGGAGGACCTTCCGGTAGAGCTAAGCGAAGAGACGGTTAGCTTTCCTTGGTTCAAAGCAGACCCGGATGCCGCAGAAAGCTACGCAGTGTTCATTCAGAAGATTTGCGAGATGGCCATTACTCAGAAGCGAATCAATAAGAAGGAAACCAAAGTAGTCAATGAGAAATACGAGTTTAGATGCTTCCTTTTAAGACTCGGCCTTATCGGAGATGAATACAAAAAGGTTAGAAAGCAGCTCATGAAGAACCTTTCCGGATCGGCTGCATTTAAGTGCGGCCATAAAAAAGGCGGTGAGCAGGAATGAGATTTGCAAGACCAGACGAAATTAAAAGATTGAAAGAGCAGTATCCAGCAGGATGTAGAGTGGAGCTTGTATCAATGGATGATGTGCAAGCTCCTCCGGTTGGAACCCAAGGTACCGTTCTTGGCGTTGATGATACAGGTAGCATCATGGTGGCCTGGGACAATGGAAGTAGCCTCAATGTGATCTTTCTGGTGGACCGAGTAAGACTGATTTAAGGGAACACAAGATGTGGTATTTTGGCTTAATTATGCACAATTTCTAACACTATATATTGTTTAATCTATGTGTCTAATTGTCTTGCTATTATGTGCTTTTAGAGTGATATATACAGTACCGAAAGGGAAAACATACACGCAAAAAGCGAAGGAGATAAAGACAATGAACGACAAGACAAGAAACCAGATCGAAGAAATGAAGAAGCAGACAATCGGAGTTGAAATTGAGATGAACAACATCACCAGAGAAGCAGCAGCGAAGCTTGCAGCAGACTTCTTTGGAACCGGAAGATACGAATACACAGCACGCCGCAACGGATACGAAACCTGGAGCGCTTGGGATGGACAGGGCCGCGAATGGAAAATGCAGAAGGACGTCAGCATCCATGGAGCCGACAGCCAGAAATGCGAAATGGTAACACCGATCCTTACCTACGACGACATCGAGCTTTTACAGGAGCTTGTAAGACGCCTTAGAAAAGTCGGAGCCAAGAGCGATGCGACAAGAGGATGCGGAGTTCACATTCACATCGGAGCTCAGGGCCACACACCACAGACCTTAAGAAACCTGGCCAACATCATGGCAAGCCACGAAAGCCTTTTAACAGAAAGCTTAGCCCTTGACCATTACCGAGTTGGAAGATACTGCAGACCGGTTGACGCAGACTTCTTAAAAACATTAAACAAGAGAAAACCAAAAACCATGAGCCAGCTGGCAGACATTTGGTACACCGGAAACGGAGCAAGCTACGGTAGAGATCACCATTACAACGACAGCCGATACCACATGCTTAACCTTCACGCAACCTTCACAAAGGGTACGGTAGAGTTCAGACTTTTCCAATTCGATGCACCAGCAAACGGAAAGAGAAACGGCCTTCACGCCGGACAGCTTAAGAGCTACATTCAGCTTTGCCTGGCACTTAGCAACATGGCCAAGATGGTCAAAAGCGCAAGCGCCAAAGAGCAGCAGAAAGAAAATCCAAAATACGCGATGAGAACATGGCTCCTTAGACTTGGCTTTGTCGGAGACGAATTTGCAACAGCAAGAGAGGTCTTAACAAGAAGACTTGCAGGCGACGCAGCATTCAGAAACGGAACAAGAGCATAAGGACTTAGCCTTATACTTACCGACACCCGCTCAGGCGGGCTTTCGGTGGTAGAAGGGTGAGCCCTTCAGAAAGTGAGGACAACCAATGAAAAAGTATTACTTAGCGTATGGCAGTAACTTAAACGTAGCGCAGATGCGCTGGCGCTGCCCGGATGCAAGAGCCTTAGGAACCGCAACAATCGAAGATTACCGCCTTTTATTCAAAGGTAGCAAGACAGGTTCCTATTTGACAATCGAGGCCCAGGAAGGCGCACAGGTGCCGGTAGCGGTCTGGGAAGTATCTGAAGAGGATGAAAAACGCCTGGACAGATATGAGGGATTTCCAACCTTCTACTACAAGAAGGAACTGGAGCTTACCTTCACCGGAATTAAGACCGGCAAAAAGCGAAAGAGAAAATGCTTTGTTTACATCATGCATGAGGATAGACCGATTGGCATTCCAAGCAGATCTTATGTCGAGACCTGCATTGAAGGATACCGAGATTTTGGTTTCAACCTAAAGTACCTTAAGGATGCATACGAAGCTTGCTGGGAGGTGTGATGATGAAAACGACTGAGACAAACAAAAGAATATGCCCACTTTGCGGCTGCAGCTATACTGGACACCCGGCCTTATCCAGAACGGATAATGAGACGATGATCTGTCCGGATTGCGGAACAAGACAGGCTCTTGAAAGTATCGGTGTAGATTCTAAGGAGCAGGAGAAAATCCTGGCTACTATCCATAAAAATATGGCATAAATTACACAATTTCCGCCGGTGATCTTTGTTGGAAATATGAGTCGAATTAACTGGATATTATGTGCTTTTAGAGTGATATATACAGTACCGAAAGGAAAACACACAAAGAAAAACGGAGGAAACGAACATGACAAGATTTGAAAGAGAACTTAGCGGAGCCCTTGGAGCATATTGGAAAAACAGCGCAGAGAAGGAACTTGAGGAGATCAGAAAAGACCTCGAAGCCGGAAAGATCACCATCGACGAGAACGGAGTTGCAAGAAACTGCATCGGCAGAGTTTTGATGAGCGACATGCTTGAGAAACTTACCTACGTAACCGACGAGGTTGACGCAGAAGCAACCAAGGCAGCAAGAGACGAAGAGGTAACAAGAAGCCTTGCAGACTACAGAAGAAACGCGAAGCCGGCAAGCGAAGAAGAGATTAGCGAGATGAGAGCAGCCTTTGGAGAGGGCCAGACAATCGTAAACATCTTAACCGGCGAGAGAATTACACTTTAAGATTTGGAGGGGGTTTCCATAAACGGAGGCTCCCTTTATCGTGGGAGGAAACATGATCGCATATAAGCTATTCAAAATGAAAAAGAAATATCCGGGTCAGCTCTTCCCATTATATGTGATGGCGAATGAGCCAGTACCGATTGGTGTATGGCTTCCTGCTAAGGAAGGGCCGAGAAATAAAGATGGTAAGGTGTCATCAAAACTTGGACCGTTGGCCTTTAGACCAGGCTGGCATTTATCGGATATTCCTCTGGCTATCCACATTGGTCAGAAGGAAAATGGCAAGATCAAATACATGCATGATGATGAAGTCTGGTGTGAGTGTGAATGTTCCGATGCTATTGATTATCAGCCAGAAGCTGATGCTGCCGGAATGAGAAATGGTAAGTTCATACCTGTTAAGGCGATGCTTACCCATATTCCGGAGGATGGTTTTTATCGTTATAAGACCAGTCCGATGATGCTTGGCAAATGGATCATTGCAGGAAGCATGAAAGTAAATCGAATCCTTCCTGATAATGAGGTAGCGCAGATCTGCAAAGCTGCTGGATATGAGGCGTTACCAAGGAAAACAATCTAAACAATATCCTCACAATATACCCGATAGAAATACACCATAGAAAGGAGCTTCTAAGTGAAAGATACAAGTGAATACGTACCGACAAGGTTTATGTTGGAAGACTCCTACTACGATGAGGAGGCTGCAGACTTTGCGGTCATGTTTATTGAGCAGCTTTGCCATACGAAAGGAACCTGGACCGGGAAGAAATTCAAGCTCTTAGATTGGCAGAGCCAGATTATACGAGATTTATTCGGTGTACTTAAACCGAATGGATACAGGCAGTTTAATACCGCCTACATAGAAATACCGAAGAAGAATGGAAAGAGTGAACTTGCTGCGGCAGTCGCTCTTTTACTTTGTTGTGGAGATGGTGAGCAGCGTGCTGAGATCTATGGTTGTGCTGCTGATCGAGGCCAGGCGACGATCGTTTTTGATGTTGCTGCAGATATGGTTCGAATGTGTCCGGCGCTAAATAAGCGATGCAAGATACTGACTTCCCAGAAGCGTATCTTATTTACACCAACCAACAGCTTTTATCAGGTTTTGTCTGCAGAAGCTTACTCAAAGCATGGTTTCAATATTCATGGCGTTGTGTTTGATGAGCTTCATACTCAGCCTAATAGAAAGCTTTTTGATGTTATGACAAAGGGATCTGGTGATGCACGTATGCAGCCTCTGTATTTCCTTATTACAACAGCTGGTACGGATACCAATTCCATCTGCTTTGAAACTCATCAAAAGGCCAAAGATATCCTGGAAGGAAGAAAGATTGATCCGACCTTCTATCCGGTAATTTATGGTGCCGGTGAAAACGAAGACTGGACTGATCCTAAGGTATGGCTTAAGAGCAATCCTTCCCTTGGTGAGACGATTGGTATTGATAAAGTACAGGCAGCATGCGAATCCGCAAAGCAAAATCCTGGAGAAGAGAATAGCTTCAGACAGCTTCGTTTGAATCAGTGGGTTAAGCAGGCAGTCCGTTGGATGCCAATGGAAAAGTGGGATGCATGTGCGGTTCCGGTAAATGAAGAAATGCTGGAAGGCAGGGTTTGCTACGGAGGACTCGACCTTTCAAGTACGACCGACCTTACATCATTTTGTTTGGTGTTCCCGCCTGAAGATGAAGAGGAACCATATTATGTATTGCCATATTTCTGGGTACCAGAAGATACATTAGACCTTCGAGTAAAAAGAGATCACGTTCCATACGATGTGTGGAATAGGCAGGGCTATCTTGAAACGACCGAAGGCAATGTCGTCCATTACGGATACATTGAAAAATTCATCGAACGTCTTGGTGAGAGGTTCAACATACGAGATATTGCATTCGATAGATGGGGAGCAACACAGATGTCTCAGGATCTTGAGAACATGGGATTTACCGTAGTTCCTATGGGCCAGGGCTTTGCTTCGATGTCACCTCCAACCAAAGAGCTTATGAAGCTAACACTTGAAAAGAAAATCGCACATGGCGGGCATCCGGTTCTTCGATGGAACATGGATAACATTTTCATTCGAACCGATCCTGCCGGAAATATAAAAGCGGATAAAGCGAAGTCGACTGAGAAGATCGATGGTGCCATTGCAATGATCATGGCATTAGATAGAGCAATCCGCTGCGGTAACGATACTTCAGAGAGTGTCTACGATACACGTGGACTTCTCGTATTTTAGAAAGGATGGTGATAGGAATGGGATTATTCACTGGATTATTTCGTACCAGAGATGCACCTAGCAATAGAACCTCAGGAAGCAGCTACAGCTTTTTGATGGGATCAACGACTTCCGGTAAGAGGGTCAATGAACGTACTTCGATGCAGATGACAGCAGTGTATTCCTGCGTCCGTATCTTATCTGAAGCAGTAGCAAGTCTGCCACTGAACGTTTACAGATATACGGATAACGGTGGTAAGGAAAAGGCAATCGACCATAGCTTGTTTCATTTGCTTCACGATGAGCCAAATCCGGAAATGAGTTCTTTCATTTTCAGAGAAACATTAATGACGCACCTATTGTTATGGGGTAATGCTTATGCGCAGATCATCAGAAATGGTAAGGGTGAAGTCATCGCCTTATATCCATTGATGCCAGATCGTATGAGTGTTGATCGTGATAAGAATGGTCAGCTCTATTACAAATACACCAAGAATAATGATGATGCGCCGACGATGGAGTCTGGTTCGGTGTATTTATCACCATCGGATGTACTGCATATTCCAGGGCTTGGCTTTGATGGCTTGGTTGGCTATAGCCCGATTGCAATGGCTAAGAACGCGATTGGTCTTGCGATTGCAGCTGAGGAGTATGGTTCTAAGTTCTATGCCAATGGTGCAGCACCTTCCGGTATCTTGGAACACCCTGGTACATTAAAAGACCCTGCAAGAGTTCGTGATTCATGGAATGCAACATTCGGTGGTTCTTCTAACAGCAACAAAGTAGCAGTGCTGGAAGAAGGAATGAAGTATACACCGATTAGTATTGCTCCAAATGAAGCACAGTTCTTGGAGACTAGAAAATTTCAGATTAATGAAATCGCTCGAATTTTCAGAGTGCCACCTCATATGGTAGGCGACCTTGAGAAGTCGAGCTTTTCTAATATTGAGCAACAATCACTTGAGTTCGTGAAATATACACTGGACCCTTGGGTGATCCGTTGGGAGCAGGCACTTTATAGAGCTTTGCTTTCAGAGGAAGAGAAGAAGACAGTGTTCTTCAAATTCAATGTGGAAGGATTGCTCAGGGGAGATTACGCAAGTCGAATGAATGGTTATGCGACAGCCAGACAGAACGGTTGGATGAGTGCAAATGACATCCGTGAGTTAGAAGATCTGGATCGTATCCCGGCAGAACTTGGTGGTGATCTCTATTTAGTCAATGGCAATATGCTGCCGCTTAATTCTGCGGGCGCAGCTTATGCAAATAGAATTTCTGAGGAAAAGGAGGAACCTGATGAAGAAACACAAGAAGTTCTGGGAATGGAAAAATCAAGTCGAACCAGAATCGGATCAGGAAAGGGTTCTTGAGCTCTATGGACAAATCGCTGAAACATCATGGTTTGACGATGATGTAACTCCGAAAATGTTCAGAGATGAACTTTTTGCTGGTTCCGGTCCGGTGACTATTTTCCTTAATTCCCCTGGAGGCGACTGCATTGCAGCTAGCCAGATTTACACAATGCTTATAGATTACAAGGGTGATGTCACTATCAAGATTGATGGTATCGCAGCATCTGCAGCATCGGTTATTGCGATGGCCGGTACAAAGGTACTCATGGCACCGACAGCACTCATGATGATTCATAACCCTATGACAATGGCCTATGGAAACCATGCAGAAATGGAGAAGGCCATCGAAATGCTGGATGAGGTTAAGGAAAGCATCATCAATGCTTACGAGATCAAAACCGGAATGTCACGTGCGAAGCTTAGTCATCTTATGGACGCAGAAACATGGATGAATGCGGCAAAAGCAATCGAGCTTGGATTTGCAGATGACATTTTGAAGGATGAGAAAAGAGAAGCATCCGAGATTCCAGCTTACGCTTTTTCTGGCAAGGAAACTGAGACACGTCTTATGAATAAGATCACCGCTCACTATAAGCCGGTAACTAAAGCGATGACACCCGCGCAGGCAGCAGCAATTCCTGCGGCCAAAGATGTAACACCTGCAACTGCAGGAAAAACCTACGACGAGCTTATGACTCGTTTGAATTTGATTAGACCTTAAGGAGGATTTCTATTATGAGTAAGATTAATGAATTACGCGCACAGCGTGCAAAGGCATGGGAAAGAGCACAGGCTTTCCTTACAGCAAATCGTGAGAACGGTATGCTTTCTGAAGACAATGTAAAGGCTTATGAAGTGATCGAGCAGGAGATCGTAAATCTTGGACATGAGATCGAGCGCCAGGAGAGACTTGATGCTATGGAACGTGAAATGGCAGCTCCTGTATCTACTCCGATTACTGAAAAGCCTGAAAACAACAAGAAGGTAGACACTAAGAAGGGCATCGCTTCCGATGCATATAAGTCTGCATTCTGGAATCAGGTACGTTCTAAGAACGGCGTATCTTATGAAGTGAAGAATGCACTTTCTGAGGGTGTTGACTCCGAAGGTGGTTACCTTGTTCCGGATGAGTTCGAGGATACTCTTGTGGATGCAATGAAGGAAGAGAGTCCTATTCGTGAGCTTGCACATGTATTCACTACTTCTAACGGTATCCACAAGATCCCGGTAGTACGTACTAAGGG
The DNA here is from genome assembly GCF_029224645.1 of Mogibacterium kristiansenii. Classification (NCBI taxonomy): domain Bacteria; kingdom Bacillati; phylum Bacillota; class Clostridia; order Peptostreptococcales; family Anaerovoracaceae; genus Mogibacterium; species Mogibacterium kristiansenii. Next base: position 36,045 of record NZ_JAQXUZ010000001.1, on the reverse strand, counting down.
TAACGCAAACTGGATCGATGAAGGTGGTGTTTATGGTGATGGCGATGATGTATTCGGTCAGGAACAGATCGACGCTCACAAGATCGGTACTATCATCAAGGTCTCTGAAGAGCTTTTAAATGACTCTGCATTTGACCTTGAAAAGTACTTCCAGGATGAGTTCGCAAGACGTATCGGTGCTAAGGAAGAGGAAGCATTCATCGTTGGTGATGGTAACAAGAAGCCTACTGGTATTCTTCATACTACTGGTGGTGCAGACATCGGTGTTACTGCAGCAAGCGACAAGGCAATCACTGCAGATGAAATCATCGACCTTTACTACAGCTTAAAGGCACCTTACAGAAAGAACGCAGTATGGATTCTTAATGATTCTACTGTACGTGCGATCCGTAAGCTTAAGGATTCCAACGGACAGTACTTATGGCAGCCTGCTCTTCATGAAGGTGAGCATGAGACTCTTATGGGTAAGAAGATCATGACTTCTCCTTATGTTCCTGAGATTGGTGCTGGTCAGAAGGTAATCATGTTCGGTGATATTTCCTTCTACTGGATTGGTGACCGTCAGGGTATCACCTTCAAGAGACTTAATGAGCGTTACGCTGATTATGGTCAGGTTGGTTTCCTTGCATCTAAGAGAGTGGACGGTAAGCTTGTACTTCCTGAAGCAATCAAGGTTCTTCAGATGAAGGGTGCTGCAACTGCCTAAGAGAAATGCAGAAGGGGGTAGTGATTTGCTACTCCCTTCCTGATTTGGAGGTGACACCACATGATAACACTTGAAGAAATGAAACAGTATCTGAGAGTCGATTATCCAGATGATGACATCTTTATTGGTGTGCTGATCTCCTCTGCTGAAGAATTATGTGCGAGTGTCGCCAGATTGTCAGTGGAGGAGTATCTAGCCCTCCCGGAAGATAACGCAAAGACAGCAGTGCTTTATGCGGTCGCTTATTTGTATGAACATCGTGAAGAAGCGGATCATCATCAGTTGACGATTGATCTTAGATCACTTCTTTTCGGACTTCGAAAGGAGGGATTCTGATGAAGATCGAATTACTCAATGTCCGTATCTTTATCTCGAAGAACGATGTGGTTGTGGATGCTATCGGCAACCATAAAAACAGCTGGAAGGAATACTATACCTGCTATGCAACGGTAAGTGGTGAAGCTGGAAAAGAAAAGACGGATGCGGGCATGGTAGTGGATGATAGTAAGATTGATTTTACGATCCGATCATGCAAGCTCGCAGATGCGCTCACTTCAACGGGATATCGTGTGCAGTTTAATGGAGCCCTTTATGACATCCTTGCTGTAAACCACATGAACTATAAGCACAAGTGCATAAAGTTATCCTGTCAGAAAGTGAGGCGATAATCATGGCGACAAAGGTATCGATTGATGCTATGGCAGATGCCATCATGAAAGAACTCAATGATTACGCCGATACAACTGCAGACGGAGTAAAAGCTGCGGTTCAAAAAGCTGCAAAAACAGTGAAGTCAGAGATACAGTCTGGCGCACCTGTAAAATCGGGAAAATACCAGAAGAGCTGGTCTACTAAAAATACTGCGGAGTCTTCACATAAGCTGGAGATCACAGTGTATTCCAGAAATCGTTATCAGTTGGCACATCTTTTGGAACATGGCCATGCAAAGCGTGGTGGCGGGCGAGTTGTTGCAAGACCGCACATTGCATCTGCTGAACAATCTGGTATTGAACTGTTAGAGCAGGAGATCGAGAGGTGCATTCGAAATGGATAAGCTGTTAGAGATTCTAGGCAAGGCGGGTATCCCGTATGCCTACGATCATTTCGCAGAAGGCGAATCTCCAGACCCGCCATTCATCTGCTATCTTTTACCGAATTCAGATAACTTCTCTGCAGACGGTAAAGCCTATTACAAAATCAATGAAGTCCATATTGAGCTCTATACCGATATTAAGGACTTATCGGTTGAGGGGCAGTTGGAAGCCGTACTTGATGAGTATGGCATTTTTTATGATCGTTCCGAGGTCTGGATCGAGAGCGAGAAACTATATGAAGTCCTTTACTCTTTTGAAATGGAGGCTTAAAAGCTATGGGTAATAAAGTTAAGTATAATTTGAAGAACGTCCATGCGGCGAAGCTTACAGAAACTGTCGTTGACGGTGTAACTTCATACAGTTATGCAACACCAAAGGCTATCCCTGGTGCAGTAAGTATCAGCTTAGATGCAGAGGGCGATTCCAGCCCATTCTATGCGGATGGTATCGTGTATTTCCGTTCTGTATCTAACAATGGTTATTCAGGTGATCTTGAAATTGCGCTTATTCCTGAATGGTTCCGTACAGACATTCTTCAGGAAATACTGGATTCCAATGGTGTACTTGTTGAGAAATCTGATAATGCAGAGAGTGTGAAGTTTGCATTGTTGTTTGAGTTTGACGGTGATGTAAGAGCAATTCGTCATGTGATGTACAACTGTACCGCATCTCGTCCTTCTATTGAATCTGAAACTAAGGAAGATACGATCGAACCTGGTACAGAAACACTTTCTCTTACCGCTGATCCTCGTGAAGATGGTCTTGTTAAGAGCCGTACCGGTGATACCACTTCTGTAGAAACATATCAGAACTGGTACAAGACTGTATATATTCCGGTGGATGAATCGAAAGGTTAATGGAGGTGTAGGAGATGTTACAGAAAACAGTAAAAGTTGGTGAAAAAGAGGTTACTTTCCGTTCCTCTGCCACCATTCCCCGTTTGTATCGTATTAAGTTCAAACGTGATATCTTCAAGGATCTGTCCAAACTGGAAAAGTCTTATAAAGGCAAGAAGGAAGAAGGCAGTTCCTTTGAGATTGAAGACTTAGAGATCTTCGAGAATGTAGCCTACATTATGGCGTATCATGCAGACCATTCTATTCCTGATAACATCGATGATTGGCTTGACCAGTTTGAAATGTTCTCAATCTATGAGGTACTGCCTGAGATCTTAGAGCTTTGGGGAACCAATCTCATCACCGATATCGAGTCTAAAAAAAACTTGCAAAAAGTAGCAGGGAAATAACAACGCCGCTATTCCTTCTGCGCTGTACAGAAATCGGTATTAGTATCGCTGATCTGGACCTACTTACAATCGGTCTGGTTATGGATATGTGGACTGAAAAAGGAAACGATAGCGCGAAATACAATACGACAAGGGTGGCTGGCCAGGAGGAATTCGACAAATTCTAAGATGAAAACGGGGGTGAAGAGATGATTATTCAAGGGACAAACGCTCCGATTACATTAACATTTCCAGTTGATGTATCTGGTGCCAGGGAAATTGAGATCTCTCTTAGTGAAGAGAATGGAAAAGAACTCAAGCACTGGAACAAAGAATCACTCACCGTTGAAGGAAATACCGTTTATTGCAATCTGACACAGGAAGAGACAATTCTGTTTCCTGCCTGCAGATGCAGGATCGAGATAAAATGGCTCGATGAGTATGGAACTTCCAATTTTGCTGATGTGATATATGACCGCATCTCATATAGAGCAGATAAAACGGTGATGGGTGAATCTAGTGGCGGAAATCGTCAAGGTTAACTGTGACAGGGTCCACAAAGTTGAGGTGGATACCTGTCCAGTTTCTTATGATGTCAAGGTCCTTACAGAAACGATAGTACGAAGAGATGCGGTGGAATACTATAAAGGGCCGTATCAAGCAGTGCCAGAAACGGAACCGGTAAGGCTTGAGACAAAAGATAAATTTCTTACACAAGATATCACGATATTTAAAATTCCATACTGGGAAACTGAGAACCAGAATGGAACGACAGTCTATATAGGAGGCGGAGAGAACAATGGCATATAACAAAATCATATATGGCGGTAAGACCTTAATCGACCTTACTGGCGATACTGTTACAGCTGACAGATTGCTTAAAGGTGTCACCGCTCATGACATGTCTGGTGAGGCGATTACCGGTACATGTAATTATGACAGCGATACTTCCGGAGCAACTGCGGTTGTTGCTGAGATTTTGGCAGGAAAAACAGCATTTGTTAGAGGAAGTAAGATAACTGGTACCATGCCTAATAATGGCAGCGTTAAGAAAAATATTACGAAGAAGACAGAAGTCGTAAATATTGCGCAGGGCTATCATGATGGCAGTGGTTCGGTAGGTATTGATTCGGTAGAGCAGGAAAAGTTGATCGCAACCAACATTCGAAGTGGTATTACCATTCTTGGAGTGACAGGTTCTATGTCTGGAACAGAGGATGTTACTGCACAGAGCAGAAGTGTAACGCCAAGAACCACAGAGCAGACGATCACACCAGAAACCGGATTTAACTATCTTTCTTCTGTAACTGTAGCTGCGATTCCATATACGGAATCTGAAAATACTGCGGGAGGCATTACCGTTACGATTGGAGGTTAATGTCTATGGGAGTAAGTAAAGTTGTTTACGGAAACAAGGCAATCATAGATCTGACAGAGGATACTGTTTCTTCGAATAATCTTCTTGCCGGTGCAACAGCTCATGGGGCATCAGGCGAGATAATAGAAGGAGAGGTATCCTTTATTACTTTGTATTCGGGTAGCCAGGCTCCTGAAGATAATATTGGAAATGATGGAGACATCTACATCCTGATATAAGGAGGCTGGTTATGACGATTACAGTATCATCAGATTATAAGACAAGCAAAGGCTCTCTGAATAACATCATCGATGGTAATCGTACTTCTTATTGGGGTGCACAAGATGCACAAACTGCAGGGAAGAGTATTACTTTTTCATTTTCAGGCCCAGTTACTTTTAAAGGCATGACTGCGGTATCCGGATCAGCAAATGGAACACAGATCTTGAAGGGAACTTTACTTCAAGTATCACGTGATGGATCAAGCTGGAAAGATGTCGGTTCTTTTGATGGACAGTTGACATCGATGATATCAGGGATAAATGAACATAGAGTTATTGCTGTTCGTATTCTTTGGAACAGCGGGAACAATAAAAGACTGGCTTTCTATGAAGCTGGGTTGGATTACAGCGAAGAATATGCCTATCGCAAAGTAGATGGCATTTGGATTCCAATCCAGGCTGCGTATAGAAAGAGAGCTGCTGGGTGGGTTGAAACCAAAGACCTATCCGACATACAAAATGAAAATTTGATTGAACGAGGCACCGAGTAAGGTGTCTTTTATTTTGCCGTAAGGAGGTGGAGCGAATATGGCAAGCAGAATAAAGGGTATTACTGTTGAGATTGGTGGCGATACTACCGGTCTTCAGAATGCCCTGAAAAATGTAAATTTACAGATCAAGAGTACACAGTCTGCACTTCGAGATGTGAATAAGCTATTGAAACTGGACCCTTCCAATGCAGAACTTCTGACACAGAAACAGAAGATTTTGAAGGACGCCATCTCCGCCACATCAGAAAAACTTGAGTCATTAAAGACTGCACAGGAACAGGCAAAAGCACAGCTTGAAAATGGAGATCTCGGTCAGGACAAGTACGATGCCCTACAGCGTGAGATTATAGAAACTGAGCAAGAGCTGAAGCGCCTGAAAGAACAGGCGATCGAGTCTAATGCAACTCTAGCGAAGATTGAAGAGATCGGTGGCAAGCTGGAAACCGTAGGAAATAAGATGACAGGAGTTGGTCAGAAACTACTTCCTGTTACAGCCGGTGTTACGGCACTTGGTACTGCGGCTGTAAAAGCAACATCCGATTTCGGTTCTTCCATGAGTCAGGTCCAAGCCACGATGGGTATCACGAAAGATGCCATGTCCGAATTAGATGGTGAATCCGTCAATACAATGGACGCTCTTCGTGATCTGGCTAAACAGATGGGTTCCGAGACTGCATTCAGTGCAAGTGAATGTGCGGATGCAATGAACTATCTGGCTTTAGCAGGATACGATACACAGGAAATCTACGATACACTCCCGACCGTCCTGAACCTTGCTGCAGCAGGTGGCATTGATCTAGCAAGCGCATCGGATATGGTTACCGATGCGATGTCAGCACTTGGTATGGAAACCTCCGAAGCTGATGTCATGGTAGATCAGATGGCAAAGACGGCATCCTCTACCAATACTTCAGTAGCACAGTTAGGTGAAGGTATCCTTACGATTGGTGCTACTGCTAGGACAGTAAAAGGTGGAACCGCTGAATTAAATACAGCACTTGGTATTCTTGCCAACAACGGTATCAAAGGTGCTGAAGGCGGTACACATCTTCGAAATGTTATTCTTTCCTTACAGAATCCAACAGATAAGGCTGCTTCTCAGATGGAAGCACTCGGTGTTTCTGTATATGACTCTGAAGGAAACATGCGCTCTTTAAATGATATCCTTGGTGACTTAAACACCAGTATGGATGGAATGACTGCGCAGGAAAAAGCTAATATTATTAGCACTATCTTCAATAAAGCGGACCTCTCTTCAGTAAATGCTCTGCTTGCAAATACAGGTGATACCTGGGATGAACTGCAGCAGTCCATTATTGATAGTGGTGGAGCTGCTCAGCAGATGGCAGATACACAGCTTGATAACTTATCCGGTCAGCTCACACTTTTAAAGTCTGCATTAGAAGGACTCGCCATTTCTTTTGGTGAGATCTTGATGCCGATGGTAAGAAGTGCTGTCGAGAAGATTCAGGCATTCGTGGATAAATTAAATGGAATGAGTGATGCGCAAAAGGAAACCATCATAAAGATCATGGCCTTTGCAGCAGCTCTTGGACCACTACTAATTATTCTAGGAAAAACGATATCAACGGTCGGATCGACGATGAAGGCTTTCTCATCCCTGTCTAAGGGCCTTGCAAAAGTTGCACTTAACATGGGCTTAAGCGGTGAAGGCGTCAGTGGATTGATTGGTTCTCTTGCAAGTGCAGCCGCACCGATCATAGCGATTGTTGCTGTAATTGCAGTACTTGCAGCTGCCTTTAAGCATTTATGGGATACCAATGAGGCTTTCAGAGATGCGATCACTGGAATCTGGGACGGAATCAAATCGAAGTTTATGGAATTTGGTCAGGCGATTACTGATCGATTAAATGCCTTAGGATTTGATTTCGAAAATATTGTTGAAGTGCTCAAAGCTATCTGGGATGGATTTTGCAACCTGCTTGCACCTGTCTTTGAAGGGGTGTTCCAGCAGATATCAAACATCTTGTCTGCTGTCCTTGATGTGATTGTAGGCATCTTAGATATCTTTATTGGCTTGTTCACTGGTAACTGGTCTCAGCTATGGACTGGTGTTCAGGAGGTGTTTGGAGCCGTATGGAATTTCCTTGTTAGTACCTTCCAGAACTATTTGAATGTGTTCAAGGGTGTTGCAGATGTTATTCTTGGGTGGTTTGGAACGAGCTGGGATGAGCTTTGGACGAACGTATCTACCTTCTTCATCAATATCTGGAATGGAATCACCAGCTTTTTATCTGGTGTATGGGAGACAATCAAAAATGTGGTGCAGACAGGCATCATGTTTATTGCAGCGATTCTAGAAGCAGCAATTGATGTCATTACATTGCCATTTCGATTTATCTGGGAGAACTGTAAGGATATTATCATTACGGTTTGGGACGCAATCAAAAATACAGTGTCCACTGTAATAAATGCGATCAGTACGGTAATCTCTACGGTTTTGAATGCAATTAAAACGGTCTTTTCTACCGTATGGAACGCAATTTGCACAACGGTATCAACGGTTCTTAACACCATAAAAACAACCGTAACGACTGTGTTTAATGCGATTAAATCAGTAGCAACAACGGTATGGAATGGTATCAAGACAGCCATAACAACGGTAGTAGATGGCATTAAGAGCAAAGTGTCTTCTGCCTTCGAAGCGGTGAAGAGCTCTGTATCTTCTGTGTTCAATGGCATTAAATCCACTGCAACATCTGTATGGAACGGTATCAAGAGCGCTATTACAACACCAATTGAAGCAGCAAAGAATACTGTGAAATCAGCGCTTGATAAGATCAGTGGATTCTTCTCAGGACTGAAATTGCAGCTTCCGCATATTAAGTTACCGCACTTTAGTATTTCAGGAAGCTTCTCTATTGCACCTCCAAGCGTGCCACATCTTTCAATTTCCTGGTATAAGGAAGGTGGTATTCTTACCAGACCGACTGTATTTGGAATGAATGGAAGTTCTCTGATGGCAGGTGGTGAAGCAGGTGCAGAAGCAGTTCTGCCACTGAGCAGCTTTTATAAACAGCTGGAAAATATATTGGTTGGAAGACTGAACAATGACAATGTAGAAAAATATCTGTCCATTATTGCTGCTAATAGTGGAAAGGGCATCTATCTGGATGATGGAACACTGGTTGGTAGGTTACTGCCAGCAATCGATAGCGGCCTTGGACAGACACAAAAACTGAATGCGAGGTTGAGCTTATGAAACCAGATATCAAAATAAATGGCGTTTCTATGCTGAGCCTTGGGTGGCTTCGTGAAAGCATTGATTTTCCGACACCACAATCTCAGTCAGAAACAATTACTGTTCCGGGAAGAAATTCCCCGATCAGATACACAGAGGCTCTAGGACGTATCTCCTATGAGCCTCGTTCTTTTGAAATCATACTGTCGATGTTAGGCAGTAGAGAAAAATACAACTTGATGGTTACCGAGATTGTAAATCGTTTCGCAGGGCATTTGTGCCAGGTGATTACCTCAGAAGAGCCGGACATGTATGCGGTCGGAACGATAGAATGTACGCCGGTTTATGATCCTCTTTCCGGTAAGGGTCAGATGACCTTATCTTGTTCAGACGGTGATTCCTATCGTTACCATATCAGAGAAACGGAATTTGTTGTTTCTGGAGGTGGAACGGTCACACTTATGAATGATTTTATGCCGGTGGTGCCTAAGGTAATTACAACTGCAGAGACCACGCTTAGCTGGAGGGTTGGTACAGATTCTTTCAGAAAGACAGTCAGTGCGGGCACGTGGGAAATCCCAGAACTTGAACTGATCTATGGTGCCAATCAGCTGGCAATAACGGGTTCTGGGACAGTTACATTTCGTTATAGGGAGGGTAGGCTATGAGCATTTTTCGAATTTATGTTGATGGTGCTTTGTTCTACCATCCCAATTTATCTAAGCTGGCGATCACCCAAGCGAAGGTGTCAGAGGATGCGGAGAGTGTAGATAGCTTGACACTATCTGCACCATATAACCATCCATATTTGCAAGATATACATCCAATGTCGTCAGTCATTGTCTGTAAAAAGGGTGAAGATACTGTATTTGAAGGACGTGCACTTGATGATGGCAGCGATTTTTATAATACGCATACTTGGACTTGTGAATCATGTCTGGCGTATTTGAAGGATACGCTACAGCCGCCGTTTACGTATAAAGGCCCACTGAAGGGTTTGTTGGAATACTTCATCCGCATTCATAACGAGGCGGTGGAAGAGCAGAAGCGCTTCATTCTTGGGAATGTAACGGTAAAGGATAACAATGACTATATCGCCTACAGCAGTTCTGATTATTCCATTACTATGGATGCGATTAAGAATAAGCTGCTAGATACACATGGAGGTTATCTGCAGGTCCGATATACCGATAAAGGAAAGGTGTTAGATTACCTGGAAGACTTTAATATGCGCTCTTTGCAGAAAGTTGAGTTCGGTAAAAACTTGCTGGATGTAAAAATAACACGTGATCACACAGAGCGAGCCACTGCTTTGATTCCTCTTGGCGCTAAGAAGAAGACCACCGATGAAGAGGGCACTGAGATCGAATCGGATGAGAGAGTAGATATTACTTCAGTTAATGGCGGTAAAAATTATGTCTGCGATGAAGATGCGATTAAGGAAATCGGATGGATTTGGACCAGTGAAGTTTGGGAAGATGTAACACTTCCAGGAAACCTGCTAAGGAAAGCAAACAGTAGACTTGCCGATTTAGTAAATGGCATCACGAGCATTGAGCTTTCCATTGTAGATGAGTCAGATACCGGAGCTGACATAGGAGATATCCGCGCAAGAATGTATGTGGAGTGTATTTCTAAGCCTCATGGTATCAATGGAACGTATCTGGTGGTAAGTAGATCAAGAGACTATCTTAACCCGGCGGGAAATACGATAACCATCGGAGCGAGTGGGGTGACGCTGACAGCTACATCTACCAAACAGAATAAGAATATAGAAATTCTGGAAGATGATCTTTTCGGTCAGACATCACGCATCGATGGCATTGATAAAAAAGTCGATGACATCAATGCGCAGAAGATGTATCGAACAGAGCTGGTGGTAGATGGTGTCAGCATTTTCAAGAATAAAGGCCAGTCAAGCATTATGAGCTGCAATGTTTATTCCTGGGATAAGGATATAACAGATAGCCTTGATGCATCTTGTTTCATCTGGCATCGAAAGTCCTCTGATGAGGAGGCGGACATCGAATGGGATAAAAACCATATCGGTAAAAAGCAAATAACGATCACTACTGAGGACGTATATGACAATGCGTCCTTTTATTGTGAAGTCAATCTATAGGAGGATATTTCATGGGAACAATTTTAACTTCGAGTCAGCAGACCTTCGTTGATATTACAGATCAGCGAAAGCTCTCTGCATATATTACTTCCAATCTTCCGAAGACTCAGAGTGAAGATCCAAATGTTCTGCCACATGAATACGCGCCTAGCTGGGTAAGTACAAACCTTGTGCTTACTCCGGTTCTTTTCCTTGATCAGACGAATGTATCTCCAACAGCAACTGGAGTAACCATCACTTGGAAGAGAAAAGACGGTGTAGCGGCAGAAACAAATCTTACGACTGGTGAAACAGTGAATAAGGGTGTTCTTACGGTCAATGCAAATAAGCTCGCAGCATCTAGCTCCGGCATGATTACTTATATCTGCTATATCAGCTATTACGATTCTGAGACAAAGAACACCATCAACATTACTTCGGATATTACGTATACGCTTGTAAAGAATGCGACCAACGCAAAGCTTTGCTATGTGACAAGTGATACTTACGTGTTCAAGTACGATACCACTTCAGCTTTAGTTGGTGCTTCTCAGGCGACACTTACTGCCCAGGTTCAGGGAGTGACCATTGGAAAATGGCAGTATAAGAACAGCTCTGGTACATGGGTTGATTATCCAAGTACATCGGATAACTCAAGCATTACCGGTGGAACACTTGTAGTGAAGCCAACACACGCTGTATTTAATGACAATGTTGCACAGATTAAAGTTACAACCTCTGATTCGGATGTGTTCGATACCATCACAATCAGTAAGCTTTATGACGGAGCAAAGGGCGATAAAGGTTCTACAGGATCTGCCGGTAGCGGTGGCCTTTCTGTAGTTCTTGGAAATGAGACGCAGACGTTAGCTTGTACCTCTGCAGGTAAAACGTCCGCAGCATCTACGATTTCTATTCCATTTACAGGATATGTAGGAATCACCCAGACAGCTACTACTTGTGCTGTTGGAACATTGCCAACCGGTATCACGCTTAAAACAAATACAGCTGCAACGGCAACTGCAGCAGGACTTATTGAACTGTCTGTAGCAGGTTCTTCTGATCTTGGAGCAGCAGCTACTTTGACCGGTAATATCACACTTACATTTACGATCTCAGGAAAGACAGTAACAAAGGTATTTACCTGGACAAAATCCAAAGCAGGAAGCAACGGAACATCAGCTGTTGTATTTTCTGTTTATGCTCCAAACGGAACCATCGTACAGAATCAGTCAGGTAAGCTTTTACTGGCCACATCTGCTTATAGTGGAACAACTGCGATTACCAGTGCGACTTATCAGTGGGCTAAGTATGTGAATGGTACCTGGACAAATATCAGCGGAGCTACTTCTTCAACGCTTGAAGTTTCCGGTTCAGATATCGTAAACATTCAGTCTTACCGCTGTACGATGACATATTCCAGCAAGACCTATATAGATGTCATTACGGTGGAAGATAAGTCCGATCCGTATGTATCTGAGATGCTTTCTATCGGAGGCTTTACCGTCAAGAATAACCTTGGTGGATTGGTTCCTTACATCATCGTAAGAACAAATCAGCAGGAGGTTGATCCTCTGATGGGTAATATCAGTGAGACTGCACCTTCGACACCGAAGTCCGGAGACTTCTGGTATAAGATTGATCATTCTGCTAAGACGGTTACCTTGATGAAATACAGCGGAACTGCCTGGGCCAATGCAACTGAAAAGCAGAGCCTTACTTATACTTGGTATGCCCAGGATAAGGATGGAAAAGAAGTAGCATTCACAAAGACCGGAAAGGTAATCTATCTTTCTGCAGCGGATATTGATAGCTTGCTTACACTTCAGTGTGATGTTTCCAACTGATCGGAGGTGATTGTGAATGGCACTATTAACCTCATGTCAGCATACCTTTCAAAGCGTAGTTGCTTATGAAGAAGCGTTAGAGGATGTAGAACTTTTGAAGGTTGAGGTGCATGACTGTTATTCGGAGATCGCAAAGAACGCCGATGAGATTACCAGTACCGTTCATGACACCTATATTGAAAAGTCTCAGCTTGAGATCATCCAGAAAGATTTCCAGGCCAGCATTACACAAAACAGTAGTGAAATTCGAATGGACTTTACAGCAATCACTGATGAGATCAAAGGGAACGTCGCTACAAATCAGCAGCTTCTAGAAGAATACATTCGATTCAAAGGAGCGCTGATTGAGCTTGGTAGAGTGGGTAATGCATTCACTGCTGAGCTTTCTAATGTGGAGCTGGCCTTTAAGGAAAACGGTCAGAAGATTGCATACATTTCAAATAACAGCTTGGTTATTACCAATGCAGAAATCAGAAACAAGCTATCCCTTGGTAATGAAACCAGGGGATGGTTTGATTTTATTCCAAGAGCAAACGGAAACCTCTCTATCAAATGGAGAGATCCGGCATCGTAAAGGGGTGAATAATTTATGGCAAAAAGCGGTAGCATAACAACTGGTGAAAAAGAAGGTCGTTCCGTTACCTTATCGTGGACACTTTCTAGTCAAAGTATCGATAAGAATACGTCCACAATTGCATGGTCCATAACCGGTTCTGGTTCTGCTTCTGGATATGTTAAATCTGGTGGATTTAAGGCAGTTATCAATGGAACCACTGTTTATTCCACATCTACAGATACTCGTATTGAATTAAGAAATGGTACCGTTGTAGCTACGGGAAGCACAACCATTACGCATAATGCGGATGGTACAAAGTCATTTAGCTTAAGTGTAGAAGCCGGCGTATACACCTATGCAGTCAGTGTTAGAGCAAGTGGTACGCATACGCTTGATACGATTCCAAGAGCATCTACGGTATCTGCAACGAATGCGAATCTTGGATCGGTATCAACGATTACCATAACGAGGGCATCTTCCTCATTTACGCATACACTTTCGTATACCTTCGGAAGTTCGACCGGAACTATTGTAACGAAGACAACATCTACATCATATTCATGGACTCCAGCACTTACGTTGGCAAGTCAAATCCCGAATGCAGTATCGGGAACATGTACGATTACTTGCGATACTTACAGTGGCACAACAAAAGTTGGAACAAAGACATGCACTCTGACCCTTACGGTTCCTTCCTCAGTAAAGCCGACGATTACAAGTTTAACCGCGACCAGGGTTGATGGGGATGTACCAGCAGCGTGGGCGATTTATGTTCAATCTAAATCAAAAGCAACGCTTAAAATCAACGGTGCAGCTGGTGTATATGGATCGACGATTTCCTCATATGAGATTAGCGGTGGTGGCTTCTCAAGTACTGCATCAAGTTTCACCACAGGATTTCTTACTACATCCGGAACGATCACTTTTACAGCAAAGGTTACTGATTCAAGAGGTAGAGTATCCGATGCAGCGACAGTTTCGATTTCTGTTGTTGCGTATTCTAGTCCAACTTGTTCAAGCCATCTATCTCAAAGAGCTACAAGCGCTGGAACTGTAAATGATGATGGAACCTATGTTAAGGGTACTGTTACCTTTAGCTATTCTTCTTGTAGCAGTAAAAATACGATTACGACTGCAACGTATTATAAGAAATCGTCTGCAGCGTCATGGACCAATGCCAGCAAGGCATTTACTTCCGGTACAGCATTTACCTATGGTGGGGGTGCAATCTCAACGGAGAGCTCCTATGACATTAAATATACGATTACAGATGCATTCACGACCGTTACGATTCTGGATTTTGTATCAACAGCAGCAGTTCTTATGGACTTTAAAGCTGGCGGAAAGGGGATCGCAATCGGAAAGGTTGCTGAGAAGGAAAATGTATTTGAGATTGCAAATGACTGGGAACTAGAAGTTCATGGTAAAACCATTGTTGATTTGATATACCCGGTAGGAAGTATTTATATGAGCGTGAATGCAGCATCGCCAGCGACGTTGTTTGGTGGGGCATGGACGCAACTGAAAGATAGATTCCTTTTAGGCGCTGGATCAACTTATACAGCTGCAGCAACCGGCGGTTCTGCAACACACACACTTTCTGTTTCAGAAATGCCTAAGCATGCTCATGACACACCATTTTTTAATAACATGACGAATAATGGTGATATGAAATCAGACTTTATTGGTGTTTATGGTAAAGGTCAAACAGCAAGCCAGGCACTTAAGGATACAGGTCAAACATCCACGATGGAAATGTGGTGGATTAATCAGACAAATGCTGCAGAGGGTAACGAGTGGGCCTACTTGACCTCATCTAAAGGTGGCGGTGCAGCACATAACAATATGCCACCTTACTTGGTTGTATATATGTGGAAACGAACTGCATAAGATATTCAATTTGGAATCAAGCATCTCTTCGGAGGTGCTTTTTTCATACCAATTTTCTAAGAAATGGAGGAACTAGCAATGAAAGAATTTTGGAATTCAATCCAGCTTGTCTTTACTGGAATCGGTGGTTGGCTTGGCTACTTTGTCGGTGGTTGGGACGGACTTCTTTATGCGCTTATCGCATTTGTAGTGGTGGATTACCTTACCGGTGTTATGTGCGCAATCAATGACAGAACACTTTCCAGTGAAGTTGGATTCAAGGGAATCTGCAGAAAAGTGCTGATTTTTCTTTTGGTAGGAATTGCCCACATTCTTGATGTTCAGGTGATTGGCTCAGCCGGTGTATTACGCACAGCAGTCATTTTCTTTTACATCTCCAATGAAGGCGTTTCTTTGATCGAGAACGCAGCACATCTTGGACTCCCAGTACCTGAAAAAATCAAGGTCGTTTTAGAACAGCTTCACGACCGAGCTGATGAAAAGGAGGACTAACGAATGAATCTTGTTAAATCAATTCTTACTAAGAACCCTTGTTATACTGCAGGCAGAACCATTGCAGTAAAGGGACTTATGCTTCACTCTGTAGGCTGTTCTCAGCCTAATGCATCTGTTTTCATCAACAACTGGAACTCTGCAAGCTATGATCGTGCTTGCGTTCATGGCTTCATTGATGGAAATACAGGAACCGTCTATCAGACTCTTCCTTGGAACCACAGAGGCTGGCACGCTGGTGGGGCAGCTAACAACACGCATATTGGTGTAGAGATGTGTGAGCCTGCTTGTATTAAATATACTGGCGGATCAAGCTTCACATGTTCTGATACCACAACTGCTAAGGCATGTGCGAAGAGAACCTATGAGGCAGCAGTAGAGCTTTTTGCAATGCTTTGTAAGGAATACAACCTTGATCCGATGAAGGATGGTGTCATCATTTCTCATAGAGAAGGATGCGCTAAGGGTATTGCTTCTAATCATGGTGATCCGGAGCATCTTTGGAATGGACTGAATATGGGATATACCATGAACACCTTCAGAAAGGCAGTTAAAGATAAGATGTCTGGAACTACTGCAACACCTGCAAATCCTTCAACCGGCATGCAGGCGACAGCCTTTAAAAATCTGTCTGAAGCAGAAGCTGCAGCTAAGATTGGAGAGCTGTGTAAAGCGGATATGAAGACTTCTGGTATTCTTGCGTCTGTATCTGCAGCGCAGTTTATTCTTGAGTCTGGATATGGTAAGTCTGAACTTGCACAGAATGCTAATAACTGCTTTGGCATGAAATGTTCACTTTCTGGAAATACCTGGTCTGGATCTACATGGGACGGAAAGAGTAAGTATGTTAAGGAAACCAAGGAAGAGTACACGCCGGGTACTTATACGACGATTACTGCTGAGTTTAGAAAGTATCCGTCTGTTGAAAAATCTATTGCAGATCATTCAGCATATCTTGCTGGTGCTATGAATGGCAGCAAGAAGAGATATGATGGTCTTGTAGGCTGCAAGGATTATAAGAAGGCTGCACAGATCATCAAGGATGGTGGATACGCTACAAGCTCTACATACGTATCTAGCCTTTGTTCTATTATCGAGCGCTTTAATCTGACTAAGTATGATGTAGCAGATACAACTGCTACAACTTCATGGTATCGCGTTCGTAAAACTTGGGCAGATAGTAAGAGTCAGATCGGTGCATATAAGATCTTAGATAATGCAAAGGCATGCGTTGATAAGAATCCTGGATACAGTGTGTTTGATCCGGATGGAAAGAAAATCTATCCCGTTTCAGCTGCAAACACTTCTGGCTGTCCGTTCCTTGTGCAGGTTAGTATTGCGGATTTGAATATTCGCAAGGGGCCTGGAACAAACTATGCAAAGACTGGTATGTATACTGGCAAAGGTGTATTTACTATCGTTGAGGTTAAAACTGGAACTGGTTCAAAAGCTGGATGGGGACGTTTGAAGTCTGGAGCTGGCTGGATCAGTCTTGATTATGGAAAACGTGTATAACTGAATAATCACTGTCATTTATGGCCTGTGGATCTCTCTTCGGAGATTTCTGCAGGCCTTATTTTTTTTATCTTTTTTCATCTGAGCCCGGAATCGTAGACCGGAAATCCCCTTAGGAAGTTAGAAGGCAGAACCTTCAAACGATAAGGAGGATACGACAATGACTGATAAAGAAAAAAATCAGATCGCTATATACCGTAATCAGGGTATGAGCTACACACAGATTTCTAAGAAGATGGACCTTTCCATCAATGCGGTAAAAACATACTGCAAGCGACATGGGCTTGGTGGAGTAAGAGCATATGAAGTTGAAAGCAATGCTGTCATTACCGTTTGTGAACAGTGTGGGCAGACTGTGAAGCAGAATCCTGGAAGGAAGCAGAAGCGCTTCTGCTCAGACAAATGCCGTAACGCTTGGTGGAATGATCATATGGATCTTGTGAAGAAGAAAGCCAATTATGAATGTGTCTGTGAGAAGTGTGGTAAGCCATTTGTTTCTTATGGCAATAAGAACCGCAAGTATTGTAGCCATGAATGCTACATCGAAGATCGCTTCGGAGGTACCCGCTGATGGAAGTGACGAAGAATGGAGTTGCTGTAAGCACAGCACCAAGGAAGATCACAAATGAAACCATGCAGTTGGATTTTGAATATGAAATAGCCCAGAAGTTGACCAGATCCATGTATGAAAAGGGCATGATTTCTCTCGATGAGATGAACAGAATATCCGCATTGAATAAGGAAAAATTCTACCCTCTTTATGGCGACATTATGTGAGATATAACTTGCTATTTAGGCCCTTTAGAGTGATGTATAGTACGACCAAACTAGGAGGTGAAACAGTGGCTAAGATAACAAAGATTGAAGCTACGCCGGCAGTAAGAGCCGCAAAGAAAATCAGGGTCGCAGCATATGCCAGAGTTTCAACAGACTCCAATGAGCAGCTGTTAAGCCTTGATACTCAGAAGGAGCATTACGACAGCTACATCAAAGCACATCCGGAATGGGAGTACGCAGGACTTTATTACGACGAAGGTATCAGCGGCACCAAGATGGATAAAAGAAATAGTCTGCTTCAAATGCTGAAAGACTGTGAAGATGGCAAGATCGACAAGGTTATTACAAAATCGATCAGCCGATTATCCAGAAATACTACGGACACGTTGGAGATGGTCAGAAAGCTTTCAAAGCTTGGCATCTACATTTTCTTTGAGAAGGAAAATATCGATACAGAGCACATGAGTTCTGAATTGATGCTTACCATCTTGAGTTCCATTGCGGAAAGCGAATCCAGGTCTATTTCCGAGAACAGCAAATGGTCGATCCGACATCGCTTTGAAGCAGGAACCTACATCATAAGCTACCCGCCTTATGGATATGAGAACAAAGATGGAAAGATGGTAATCGTTCCAGATGAGGCTGAAGTTGTAAAAGCAATTTTTAGTATGGCCCTTTCAGGGGACGGTTCACATCGCATTGCCAATGTACTAAACGAGATGAACATTCCTTCAAAGAAAGGCGCGAAATGGCATCCATCAACGGTCCAGGGGATTCTTAAGAATGAAAAGTATACGGGTGATGTAATTTTTCAGAAAACCTACACCGATTCGAGCTTCAATAGGCATACCAATTACGGCGAAGAAAACATGTACCTTTGTAAAAATCATCATGAGCCGATCATCAGCCATGAAGAATTTGAACTGGTAGCTCAGGCGATGGAGCAGAGATGCAAAGAGAAAAGCATCGAACCTGAAGGTGATAAATACCTTAAACGATATGCTTTTTCAGGAAAGATCATCTGCGGCGAATGCGGATGCACATTTAAAAGGAGATTCCATTACAAACCGAGTGGAGAATACATTGCCTGGACATGCGCAAAGCATATAGAGGATAAGGATTCCTGCTCGATGCTTTATGTAACAGATACAGATTTGAAGCTGGCATTTGTAAGGCTGATAAGGAAACTTCAAGCGGGCCATGTACAGGTTCTGAAGCCTTTTATTGCAGCGCTTAAAGGCATCAATAATAAAGAAAGACTTCACGATGTGATGACCTTGGAGGACAAGATTGAAAAGAATTTAGAACAGCAGCAGGTTCTGATCAATCTCAGGAGTGCAGGATACCTTGAGCCGGAGATTTACCACGCAGAGAAGAACACGCTCATGGTGGAAGCAGATCGCCTGCAAAAGGCAAAGCAGATATTATCGAGTACCATCAACGGTGATTTGACACACCTTGATGAAGCACAGAAGTTACTAAGATTCGTATCAAAGAAAACAGAATTTGCTGAATTTAGCGATGAGGTGTTCTTGGAATATGTCGAGAACATTACAGTCGCAGACAGAAGCACCTTCATATTCAATCTGAAGTGTGGATTAAAGTTAACGGAGAAGGCGGTGAGATCATGACACATGTACCATATGGTTATCGAATCGAAGATGCCGAAGCGGTGATTTATGAACCGGAAGCACAGAAGATTAGAAACTTCTTTGAAGAATACAGAGCCTGCAAATCAATAAGAGCAGCTGGTATGAAGGTGGGTATTGATAAAACGCATTCCGTATTAGGTAGGCTGTTAAAGAATAAGACATACCTTGGAACAGACTTCTACCCAGCCATCATTGACCAGAAAATATTTGATGAGGTTCAGGATATTCGTATCCAGAATGCAAAGGACCAAAACAGGATAAGAGAATACAAGCCGCAGGTTACAGCAGAGTGCAATTCAAAGTTTGTAGCAGCAGCGGTTGAGATAAAGTACGAAGATCCATATCAGCAGGCAGCTTATGCTTATGGATTCATACAGGAGGCAGTAAATGAATAGCAACGTAACATTGATTCCGGCCAGACGACGCGCCGGGAATCGTATAGCAATAGCAGAGGAAAGACCAAAGCTTAGAGTCGCAGCGTATTGTCGAGTTAGTACTGACAGCGACGAACAGGCCGGAAGTTATGAAGTACAGGTGCAGCACTACACTGATTACATTCAAAGAAATAAAGAATGGGAGCTTGCCGGGATTTATACCGATGATGGTATTTCCGGAACCAACACAAAGAAGCGTGAAGGCTTCATGGGAATGATTGAAGACTGCATGGCAGGTAAGATCGATATGGTGATTACAAAGTCCATCAGCCGATTTGCCAGAAACACCATTGACTGCCTGAAGTACGTAAGGCAGCTTAAAGAGAAGAATATTGCCATTGTATTCGAGAAGGAAAACATCAACACCCTGGAAGCCAGCGGAGAATTACTTCTTACGATCATGGCTTCCTTAGCGCAGCAGGAATCGGCATCGCTTTCCCAGAACGTAAAGCTCGGATTGCAGTTTAGATATCAGGATGGAAAGGTCCAGGTCAACCATAACCATTTTCTTGGATACACGAAGGATGAAGAAGGAAACCTTATTATTGATGAAGACGAAGCGGTTATTATTCGACGCATCTTTAGAGAGTACCTTGAAGGAGCCAGCTTCAGAGACATTGCAAATGGACTTGAACGAGACAAGATTAAGACCGGTGGCAAGAGATACAAATGGCACCTTAGTACAATTCAGGGCATTCTGCAGAATGAAAAATACATGGGTGATGCATTGCTTCAAAAGACTATCACGACAGACTTCATGGAGAAGACCAGAATCAAGAATGATGGTTCCGCACCTCAGTACTATGTAAAAGATAGCCAGGAAGCGATTATTCCAAGAGACATTTTTACACAGGTTCAGGAAGAAATGGTTAGACGCGCCAATATGGTGAGTGGCATCGAAGGAAAGAAGAAGCGAGTCTATTCCAGTAAGTACGCTCTTTCGAGCATTTGCACCTGCTCAAGGTGTGGAGACATCTACAGACGAATCGCCTGGAATAATCGAGGTAAGAGATCGAATGTATGGAGATGCTGTACCAGGGTGGAAGACGGACCGAAAGCCTGTGATGCACCTACGGTTCAGGAAACAGAACTTCAGGAAGCAACGGTCAAAGCGATTAACCTTATGGTAAGATGTTCATCTTCCATGAAGGAAATACTGGCAGAGAACATTACACTTGCGATGGCAGATGATAATTCGGGAGAGCTGGAAGAGATCAATGCGGTTCTTGCAGCTAAGCAGAAGGAACTGGTGAAGCTGGCCCATGCAAACAAGGATTACACTTCCTTGGCAAATGAGATCGACAGGATTCGAGAAAAGAAGCAGAGGATCTTGGTGGCAAAGGCGGAAACTGCAGGGTATAAGAAAAAGATTGAAGAACTAAAAGACTTCATCAATGAATCAGGGGATGAGTTAACAGAGTATGATGAGTCCCTGGTTCGAAAATACATCAAAGAGATCAGAATATTTGATGACAAATTCCAGGTTTTCTTTAAAGCCGGTGTGGATGTAGAAATTGCAAGATAAGATAGCGGATTACGGCAGCAGGGTTTAGGCTCTGCTGTTTTTGTCGTTTATAAGGCTGAGATTATGAACCGACTGTAAATATTGAAAATATCAACCATTTGGTTTATAATATATTTTAGCGTTAGTGTATCCTCAGGTGACTGAGCTTCAACTGGAAAAGGTGAGATTATGAACACTTCAAATTTGATTAAAAACTTGTGTAAAGAAAAAGGAATAAGTGTTGCAGAGTTAGCACGCAGGATCGGACAGACACCACAGAATTTCAATAAGAAATTAAAAAGAGAAACGGTAAGTACTGAAGAGCTCATGCTAATTGCTAATGAGCTAGGTGTCATTTTTGAGCAGTCATATATTCTTGAGAATGGAGAAAAACTGACAATCACGAATGAGTCCTAAAAAACGGACATCTGATTTTGTAATATTAGGATGAGAAATAGGAGGTGTGGACGTGGATTGGTCTAAAGTAAAAAAAGAACATGTCGATCAAGCTATCAAAAAGTTCATAGAAGATAAACCGGAGCACCCGGAACCGCGTTCATATTATCTGATATATGAAGGTGAGAAACTTCCGTCTAAGTATATTCGCGGGATGGCTTATTCAATTGCTACAGGAGAAGAGTTCACTCTCAGCGGATTTAGTGGGGGAACAGAGACTGTCAATTTCTTTAAGAAATATGGCTATACAGTTGAACAGGTATCCGATGATGATACTGAGGACAAATACAGTGTTAATGATGCGGTCTGGATTGCAGCAGCGTTATTAGCAGCGGAACAGTATACAGCGAATCCGAATGCTACTCGTGAAGATATGTTCTTCAAGCAGTCGGATATAGTGAAAAAAGCTCAATCATTGATAACAAGTAAAGTCGATTCTGCAAGAGTGTCATGGTGGGTTAATGCTGATAATGAAAAGCATACTCAGAATTATTTACGTGCAGATTCATTACAAGATACTACAGCAAGAAGACTTTCAATGATGGATGAGTTCCCTGACAAAACGTATCCCAAAGGATTAAGTATGTCAGATGAATTTGAGATAAATGGACTCCAAATGACAATGGAAGAATTGTTCTTCTTTGTTAAGGAGCAGTACCCAGAGGTGATCAATAAAATGCAAACAGTAGATATCAATTATATTGGCGTATTGGATTACTTGGCAAATAATCAGGAAATCCCTTATTCCAATCCTGAAGCTCCTGGATTAGCACAGGATGAGAAGGAAAGATTACTGAAAGTTAAAGAAAAGGGACAGGCGGCTGTTGCTGAAATAAAAAAGATGGCAGCACGCTGTTCCCAATTGTATGGTCTTGATAAGTGTCTGCCAGTTGCATGGCTTGATGGATCGAATACGAAAACAAGAAAGTATCTCTGGGCGCAGTTGAAATATAAGGATTACGCGACTAATCCTACAAGCGTTTCATTATTTGTTGAGAAGAATAATGGCGTTACCAGATATCGTATCAGTTTGGAAATTAAGAACGACGGTACTGATAAGAAAACGATGGCTACATACCATTCTCATTTGGATATACCGAAAGAAGATGGGATGGTCTATGTGTCAGGCAGCAATGAATGGGGAAATCCGGCTGTTATCACAGATACAGTCGATGTAATCAAAGCGAAGATCGATTCTGGTGAGATTCGTAAAGTCCAGCTCTGCGTTTATGTTGAATCATCAGGCGGCAAGACAAATGAGCAGTATGATGCGGATGTAATGGCTGCTGTAAAGAAGATCATTCCATATTACGAGCATGTCATTGGTAAAGCCACTACACCATCGACTGGCCGCGCATGGCTGTTAACATGGAATCCTGCAAGCTGGGATTGGGTTAATTACAAGGCGTGGTGTAAAGATACAAAGCTCGGTAATAAATTTGTTGAGCCTTGGACTTGTGCAAGTAAGCAACCTGCTGTTGGTGATGAGATTTTCTTAATTAAGACAGGCTCTAAACCTAGAGGAATTCTTGCTCATGGATATGTTGCGAAAGGCGCTTATGAAGCAGATCACTATGATCCTGAAAAGGCGGCAGTAGGAGTTAAATCCAATCATATAGACGCAGAATATGACTGGATTCAAGATTATGATACAGAGCCAATGTTGATGCAGGATGATCTTAAGATTAAGCTTCCTGATCAGCAGTGGAGTCCAATGGGATCTGGCATTGAGATTAAATCAAGTATTTTGCCAGAGTTGAAAAAGATGTGGCTTGAACTTATTGGTAAGAAAGGTGAAGAAATCACTTACTGGCCAAGCTTAGAAGAATACGACCCAGGAATCACGAAAGAGAAATGGGTAGAATTATTAAACGACCCGGATGTGACAAACGAAGATAACCTCAGAATGTTTAAGATGATGCTTGAACTGGGTGGGGAGTCCACATGTGCTAATCTTGCTGAAATCTATGGTGGTTCAGCTGGTTCATATAATAACTGGGGTCGTATCTTTGGTGAAAGAGTACACAGAAAGACAAATTGTCCATTGTGCGTTGATGGTGATCGTCAGCGTTATTACACAATTCCGTTTGTCGGAAGATACGTGGTTGAAAAGGGGAAGCGTAGATACTCTTGGAAATTTAGAAGTGAATTAGAGGAGGCGTTAAAGGAAATGGATTTATCTCATATTGATCTTACAACAGAGGAAGAATCAGTAATTGCATACGATAAAAATATGATCCTGTATGGCCCTCCAGGAACAGGTAAAACATACAGCACTGCAATTTACGCTGTGGCTATCTGTGATCAGTTTGATCTGGATAGTGTAAAAGCTATGGAGTATGACGAAGTGATGCTCCGTTATCGTGAGTTGTTAGCAGCGGGTCGAGTAGCGTTTACTACCTTCCATCAGTCTTACGGATATGAAGAATTTATCGAAGGCATTAAACCTGTCTTAAATGGCGGTTCAGATATTGGATATACCATTGAAGATGGTGTGTTTAAAAAGTTCTGCGACGATGCACGTATGCCAGAAAATAATGATATTCAATGCTTTGGCGATTTGTGGGCAGTTAGAAGTAGAGCTGGAGATTCAGACGTACCGTTTGACTATGAAGATTATCTCTACAAGAATGGCGTAATCATGGTAGAAACAAACGATGAATACGACAAGCGTCAGTGCAACATGATCTCAAGAATGAAAAAGGGCGATTGGATTGTACTGGGAAGAGATTACAAGATCGCAGCACTGGGTGTGATTGATGATGAAGAAGTATCAGAGATCGATTGTGAACCGTTCCATTGGAAACGTAAGGTCAATTGGTTAGTAACAGGCTTGTCAGCTACTTTCTCTGATATTGGTATTGTTGGTGGATGTTTCTCTAATTTTGCCATCGCAAAATCAAAACACAAAGTTCAGAATTTCTACAAGCTGATTAAGACTGAAAAGAAAAAAGCGAAACCGCACGTATTCGTTATTGATGAAATTAACAGAGGTAATATTTCTAAGATATTCGGTGAGCTTATTACCTTAATTGAAGATACAAAGCGTGAGGGAATGGATGAACAGGCAGCAGCAGTGCTTCCGTATTCAGGTGAATCATTCAGTGTTCCTGCTAATGTGCATATCCTTGGAACTATGAATACGGCAGATCGTTCTATCGCACTGATGGATACAGCCCTTCGTAGAAGATTTCAGTTCGTAGAAATGATGCCGGATGCAGACGTACTTAGAGATATCGGTGCAGATAAGGTAGACGATCTTGATGTTGCAGCTATGCTTGAAAAGATTAATGAACGTATTACTTTCCTCTATGATAGAGAGCACACGATTGGTCATGCATTCTTTACGAAGCTTGCAAAAGCTCCAACCATTGAAACCTTAAAGGCAATCTTTGAGAAATCTGTCATTCCACTTCTTCAGGAATATTTCTATGAGGATTACCAGAAGATTCAGTTGGTTCTTGGCGACAATGGAAAGACAGACCCTTCAACAAAGTTCATTCTTGATGAAGAGGTAAAGGTTAAAAATATCTTCAAGGGAAATGCTGATGATGTTGTAGACCTTCCAGATAAGAAATACACCATCAATGCTGATGCATTTGATAACCTTGAAAGTTACAAACAGATTATTTAAAGCGTGGTGAGATAATGGATAAATTGCTTGAGGTGAGAGAGTTTGATACGATCACCGGAAATGCCGACTTTGAAAATGATGAAAAATATAAATATCTCGATGCAGCAGCCTTCCATGACCTTGTGGAATTTATCCATGAATTCTCAGGAGATGAAGAAAATGCTGATGCATTGGACTTCATGCGCATTTCTTATAAACGTAATGTTGGTGATGTTGTAACTATCAAAAATTACGTCGGCCTGATCCAGATGAATAATGGTTATCAGGTACAGGTGCTTCCTAAGATTAGCTTTGATTCTGGTGAAGACGCCGGAAACAAAGAAACAAAGAGAATATTCCTGAAGATGCTAAAAAGCATGAAGGACTTTCCGAGTAAGGTGTTTAATGATGCGAGCCTGAAAGTAGATCACATGAATCTCTATGAGATTTTTATAAACATGTATCTGCAGGAAGTACGACAGCTGATTAAGCGTGGAATTAAATCTGCATATGTTGGGCAGGAAGACAACCTTAAATTCTATAAGGGAAAACTTCTGACAAGCCAGCATATTAAGACCAACATGGCCCATAAAGAAAGATTTTATGTGGCTTATGATGAATTCCATCCTAACAGACCAGAAAACAAGCTGGTAAAAGCGACATTGCTTAAATTGCAGAAATTGACGACGAGTGCTGAAAACTCAAAAGAGATTAGACAGTTGTTAACTGCTTTTGAAATGGTGGAACCTTCTACGAACTACACGAAGGATTTCTCACAAGTAAAAATCGATAGAAATACTAAAGACTATGAAATGCTCATGCAGTGGTCTAAGGTGTTTCTTCTTAATAAATCATTTACAACATTCTCTGGAAAGAATACATCAAGAGCATTGTTATTCCCGATGGAGAGTGTATACGAAAGTTATGTGGCGCAACAGATGAAAAAAGTTCTAGGACCGGCAGGCTGGGAAGTTTCAAGTCAGGACAAAGGATATTATTTGTTCATGGAGCCAAGACGCCAGTTTGCGCTAAGACCAGATATTGTTTGTAAGCGTGGTGACAGAACAGTCATTATGGATACAAAGTGGAAAAGCCTCATCAATAGTGAACGCGCCAACTATGGTATTTCTCAGAGTGACATGTATCAGATGTATGCGTACTCTAAGAAATATGAAACATCGGAAATCTGGCTTCTCTACCCATTAAATGATGAGATGCGTGATCATTCTGATATAGAATTTGAATCTGGTGATGGAACAACAGTCAGACTGCATTTTGTTGATCTGACACGTATGCCGGAAACGCTGGAAGAATTGAGAGATAAGCTGGAGGTGACTGAGTCATGACAATTGAGGAAAAAGTAATAGAAGTCATTAATGACTATGTCAGCTCAAACGGAACTGCATCAAAGATGACGCCTGACCAATTGTACAGTCTTGTGACTGCTACATATCCTATGAACAGGAATAGTTTCTTACCGGCGGATTATTGCTACAACAGAACTAATGAAGGCATCGATTTTGAAAGACACTCACATCTTTTTGAAAGAACTGATGACGGAAACTATCTTGTTTTAGGTGAAGACTATTCTTATTCCGGACCTGTATATTACAGACGTAGAGGTGAAAAGGAAGATAGTATACGAGGGGTATGGACTAACGGATTATATGAAGAAGGTGCTGCAGTTGTAGATACGACAACGCTTCGTCTTAATGATTTGTTTGATGGGGTTAAAAATACACTTAAGTTAATTCCGGTAACAGTATCTGCAGAGAAGAATGTCGTCTCAGTAGTTTTTCAAGAATTGTCGGTATGCGGAATTAGTGTTGAGGAAGAAGTGTATAAGATCTTCAATGCTACTTCTGATTGGGCTCAAAAGACCTCTTATCATTGTGATGAAGCTAAAGATGGCACTTGGTTCTATTACCTGGAAACAATCGATGAGTGTATTGGTGAAGTTAAACGCCTTGTATCATTTGAAATTCAGAAGTCTGGTCAGGCTAACCATACAAGCGAATTGAGTCAGATGGTTTCTGCTAAGGCCTTTGAAAATGCATATACACATTTTATTGAGCAGGCAGATCGGAATGCTGAATCAAAAAAAGCACAAGGTTCAAAGGTTCCATATGGGTTTAAGGAAAGACCGAATTGTGATGGGGCAGATTTTAAAGCACAGTATGGGCAAGGTACTCCAAGTGCGGCACCTTACATGAATTGGTGGGTTGTATCGATATACTACCTTCCTGAGAATGGAAATATCATCATGGGTATTGAAGAGGATAGATATCCTCATTTAAAGGAAATTCAGATCAAACCATTACGATATGACCAGATTGGAAATAAAAAGGTGAACACTGCAGTATTCTATGCAGCTCATAAGACTTACGTGAACTATGGAGAATTATATGAGAAATTTCTTCAAGTCTGCGAAGAAGTCATGAGATTGGGGTTAAAGTAAGGTCGCTTAGCAGGAGACTTTTTTGAAATGACTATTTGATATGCTTATGCCATATCAAGTAAGGAGGACTAATAGATGAATTATAAAGAAACAGGGTTTAGACCGTTTTATCATCACTTTTGTGTATTACCAATAACAAAGACAACAAAGGCTGCGCTTGCGGATTTTCCTGGTGCAAAGAAAGCAAATGGTGTACTTACCTATGGCTACTATGATCGTGAAGCTGGATTGACATTAGAAGTAATTGCGGCAGCACAAGTAAAGGATGAAAGTGCAAGTTTTGGTGAAACATCTAAAGAAACAAGATCCTTTATTAGAGTAGGAGCTGTTGCTGAAGATGATTTCCTTTTCTTTGCTGATGAAGATGGAAGCTTAGCGCAGAGATATAAAGACAAAATCGAAATGCTTCGTCATTATGATGCTGATGAAGAGGTTGAGCAAACGCGAGAAATGTCTTTCTTAGATAGCTGTAGGCACGAAAACTACATCGATGATATTCTTGTATATCTTTGCAAGGAGGGTAACCAGCCTGAGGGATGTTGGACAAGAATTATCGGACTTGGAGATCATTTCTTTATGGGTATTCTCTTGAATGAGCCTGATCAGAACTTCGGTTATCATGAAGGAGAAAAAATAGCATTCTTTGTACAGAAAACTGATGACGATAGGATTATTTGTTATTCGGATATGAATCCGAGTGCAAAGATTACTGCTGAGGATCTTGAAGATGGAAAGATGCTTGAAGCGGCAGTAACAAGGTTCAATGCTGAAAGAAATGAACCGAACTTCATAGATCTTCTTGAAATCCTTAGAGACAGTTATGTGTGGATACCTTGTACTGCCATCATGAGCGAAGCAGATCAGGCCAGACTTGAAGCGCTTGTTTTAGGATTGGAAGATAATCCGGAGGCTTTAATAGGTGAAGAGTTTTTAGCTCATGACGAGACAAGACTAGTACCGGATATCCTTCAGAATGGAGAAGCATTCTTCTTCCCGATTTTTTCTAATGAAGAAGCGATGGGAGAATATGGTAACGGTTTTTCTAAGGTGCAAAAACACATATTGGAAGTAATACCTCTCGCTAGAAATAATGACAAGGATGTAGTAGGTATTGTGTTAAACGCTTTTTCTGAACCGTTTGTTTTAGATAAAGAGATATGGGATATCGTTGAGAATATGAAGTCTCGAATTCAGTAAGGGAGGGATTTCATTATGATGATTAGTTCAGAAATGTATGCGGAGCAGTTTAAAGACGCTACTTACAAGGAAATGATCAAAGAGCGTGACGGCTTAATCCGATACATTCGCAAATTTGAGAAACTTGAAAAAGCAGGAGATCGTTCCGGCGAAGAGTGGATGATTCATCCGCAGCCAGATGTGAGATATCAGATGTACATGGAATATCTTGCTGCATTGCTTTTAATTATGAAAGACAAATATAACGAAGAATATGTCTGGGGAGATAAGAAGCTATCAGATCCGGAGTAAGGAGACGCTAGTCAAACGGAGGTTTACTATGGAAAAAGAACGAATCATTGAATTGATAGACAAATCTTCCTTGATTAAATCGAAATTTCAAACTGAAAATATTACGATGTTCAGCAGTTATGATTATCGTACAAATAAACGCACATCCGGAGGAATGGACTTTGAGATGATCTACAAAGATCCTGAATTTCAGTTGTGGAGAGATGAACTGTGTCTTGAAATAGCACAGTTGAAACAAGATGAATTTGTAACGGATTTAATGAAACAGCTTAACGGTTTTACTGGCTGGGGAGATAAAAGTAGATTTCAAAGAGTTGAATCTAAATTACAGGTGCTTGGTGAGCACATCGATGAATATGTTGTTGAATCAACTCCAGTTGTTATTGAAGATGAGCGTATTCCGGAACACGTATTGGTTGATAAAATTACTAGGGCGCTGACTAAGCTCCAAAGAAATCATAATTATGATGCTTCAAGTAGTGAAGACACGATGAATGATTATGTGAGAGATATTCTGGATGAGAGTTATCAAATTAAAGATCAGACTCGCCAGGGGGAATCTCAAAAAGGTGATGATGCAGGAGAAGTTGATATTCAGATCTGCGTTGATGGGCTGCCTCTCGTGATGATAGAAGCGCTTATCCTTGATTCACTAAAAAAACAGTATTTGCAAGAGCATATTAATAAGGTGCTTACTAAGTATGATCCTAACGGATGCCCATATGTGGCGGTTATCATTTACGCAACAGTGGCTAGATTTGAAAGCTTTTATTCAAAGCTCTTAGAATATTTAAATGAGTATGATTTTCCATACGAGAAAAAATCAGATGTACAAGATGTAAATACAGACTATACAGAATACCGTCATGCGCAGGTAATATTGAATAGAAGTGGGCAGAACGTTAGAGTTCATTTTATGGTTGCGCATATTACAAATTAATAAGGGTGATTATTTTGGAAGAAAAATGTATTATACAGCTTTTAGGATCTGATGGGATATTTTTTCTTGGAAGAAATACGCAATATACAGAAGATATTCAAGAGGCAGCAATTTTTAGATCCATGTTAGAAGCCCAGCTGTATATTGAAAAAAATAGATTAAATAGAATTGGTAAAATAAGAAAAATAGTAAGTTCAGCAGACACTGAAAAATAAAAGAATGGAGGGAAGCAAATGGCTATCTCAACTAAAGATAATACAAGAGATGCAATAATGCTGTTAGAGCTTGGCATAAGCGAAGACGGTTATGAATTTGCTTCTGACATAAAGACTGCGCTGGCGAGTGCTGAAGTGGAATTGTCAGCAATCGCTTCAAAACTGAATGAGAGTACCAGTACTCTTAAAAAGTTAACACCAGAGTGTGATAAGACAGATTATATCTTGGCAGCATGCAGTGGAGCAATCTGTGGTGTGATGGATATATTCCTTGTAGGAAAACCTGGAGAGTCTCCTGTTGGGGATGTTACAGATAAATGGTTTGAGAGTCGCACTATGGATTTTGCAAAGATGTGTGGTTGGGACGATTCGAATAATAATTCGTTGTCCGCTGCTATAAAACATTTAGAAAAGAAATTCAAAATTCCATATGATCAGAGAGGCGCTGGTGATGCGGCAAGCTGGGTATTTGATCTCAGCCCAAAGAACCATCATTTCAAATCACTAGGACATAATCCAACGCTGTTGGGATTGTTTTTCTCTATTCTTGATCAGTTTACAAATACCTCTCATTTTGTGTCTGGTGGTGAATTAATATCATTACAGGATGCTGATGGTAAATTTGAACTACAGGGGAAAAATGTTCCTAGCAAATTGTTCTGTGGATTTATAAATTGGTTTGGTCATCTGGTTTCAGATATGTCTGGGTCTTCGAGCAGTAAAGGACGTGGCATGGGTATACCGTCTCCGTTCTGGAGCTGGACAAATGACATTATTGCAATTAAGAGAAAACTGAATATTCCAGTCAGTGAATTTGATAAATCATTTAATGAGTTGGCGCTTGAGATATATAAGCAGGGATATGATGTTAGATTTCAAGCTGCACAGGCAATACCTGTATTTGTAAATGAAGTTTTAGTTAGGTCGATGTATTCGATCAGACGCTTGATAAGATTTTTTACTACAACGGAAAAAGCAGACAGGACGTTTTCATCATTGTGGAAAGCTTGTGAGCCGTTTAGCAATGCAACTGTAAAACGCATGCTTACCGTAGCTCATGGTACATTCTGCCTTGTTGATGCAGGTGATGCAGTTGCACGTGGGTTTATTACTGGTGGCGGAACATTTAATGTAGCTGGGTTTTTCATGCGATTGAATATAGTTGGTGTAGGAAGATTCACAATTTCATTATATGGAGAAGCTAGCAGAGGAATAAAACGACATTCACTAAAAGAAGAAGTTGTAGTTTTAAGACGAGAGAAGATCATTGTTGCCGATTATGTTGAGGGGTTAAAGTTCCTTGCTGAAGTGTATGACGATAAAGAGTTGCTTTTGTTCACACAAGAATTAAAAGAAAGTAACATGTATATCAAGGCCTTTGAAAAGTCTACATTGTTGGCGGAGAAAAGAAATGTTCCAAAGGATCAGATATTACGTAATAAGGCGGATATTGATTCTTACTTCAAAGGAGGGAACGCATAGATGAAAGGTAAAAAGAAATCTAAACTTCAACAGGCCCAGGATAAGGCGCAAGCTGCAATCAATCTTACTAATAAAACGATTGAAGAGCTTGGTGGCCATACAAGTGGATTATATGAGTCGTTGACAAGTATACAGGAATTATTTGATAAGATTCGAAATGTTCCTAGCGATAAGAAACTTCAATATGAAGAGCTTAAACAGATCAGATTAAACTGGAAACAGCAGGCAGAGAAGATTGAGAAAGATTATCAGGAAGCTGCTATCAAAAATGCAGGTGCAGGTGCCGCAGGAGCTGGCCTTGGTGTTGCTGTTGTAACGATGGGGCCTACAGTGGCGATGGGAGTTGCAACTACATTTGGTGTTGCGTCAACCGGAACAGCAATTTCTGCACTTAGTGGTGCAGCAGCTACAAATGCTGCATTGGCTTGGCTTGGAGGAGGCGCTCTTGCTGCTGGTGGTGGAGGAATGGCTGCTGGTGAGGCTTTTCTTGCTTTGGCAGGTCCGGTTGGATGGGCTATTGCAGGAGTGTCTCTTGTGGCGAGCGGTTTACTCTTCTGGAAGAGCAGCAGTGATAAGAAGCGCTTGGAGAATGTATTCACAGCCATCAGCCATAGAGATGTAAAATCATATGAGCTTGCAATTGTAGAACTTAAAGAACGTATCTCTCGTATTATCGATGAGAGTGGAAAGCTGAATGAAGCAATTGAGAGCATTCAGACGTTTGGCCTAGACTACAATTTGATGACAGAAGAGCAGCAATACGCGCTTGGCTCTTATGTGAATTTGATGCTTTCATCAACACAGCTTTTAATAAATCCGATCAAAGGTTTAATGCCAAAATTCTCAATGAATGATTTTGATGACTTCATGGATTGGAAGGATAGAAAGGCAAAGAAGAGTACTTGTGAAGAATATAAAGACTTCATTGTTTCTCTTGCCAATCTGCTTTACAAGATCGATTTAGATGACAAGGATAAGAAGCTTTTGTGGAAGTCACTTAGAAAAAACAAGAAGATGCTCAAGTCAATGGATATCTCAAAGAAGGAATTCGATATGGATATTATGAATGCGATTATTGAAGCACTGAAGTACAAATATCAGAGTAAGTAACGATATTACTAAATTTGAATTCTTGGAGGTAGCGATGATAGAAACAGAAAGATTAATATTAAGACCTTGGCTGGAAACTGATGCAGAGAGTCTATATGAATATGCTAAGGAGCCTGCAGTAGGGCCTATAGCTGGGTGGCCGGTGCATTCTTCTGTTGAAAACAGCCTTGAGATAATTAGAAATGTATTGTCAGCAGATGAAACATATGCTGTTTGCTTAAAAACAGATAACGTTGCAATTGGGAGCATTGGATTAATACCACCTGCCCAATCACATACGATAGCAAGTGACACAGAGCTGGAAGTAGGATATTGGATAGGCGTTCCATTTTGGGGAAATGGGTATATTCCTGAAGCGATACGAGCAATTCAAAAACATGTATTTGAGGATCTCGGTTGTACAGCAATGTGGTGTGGCTATTATGAAGGCAATGAAAAGTCAAAACGTTGTCAAGAAAAATGCGGTTTCAAATATCACCATACTGAGAAGAATAAACCATGTGAATTGATGGGTGATGTGAGAACAGAACATTTCACTTATCTAACAAAGGAAGAGTGGGAAAATAGATAAATCCCAGTTTGTCGGGATAATAAGTTTTTAACGATAGAAAACTTATCGTTAAAAACTGTCGTGGATATGTTTCCACATACGGGCAGGAGTGATAGTATGAGGCTAGACGTACATCGGCTCGTGTCAACCCATGTGGAGACATGCTGTCTCCTGCGAAAGCGAGACGAAGTCGACGCTTGAGCAGAAGAGACGCAGTCCGCCAGAGAAACCCCGCGATTGCCGAGCGGCAGCGAAGGCAGAGCGGTAGGTTTCGGGACGGCGACATGCTGTCTCCTGCGAAAGATATAGCTCCGATGAAAGCGAGCGTTAGCGAAGCTTGAATCGATAGAGCTATACGTTGCCAGAGAGACCCGATGACGGCGAGCGGAAGCGAAGCCGGAATCGATGGTCTCGGGACGGTAAGCGAGACGAAGTCGACGCTTGAGCAGCTGAGACGCAGTCCGCAAGGGACGCCCAAGAAGCCGAGCCGGAGGCGAAACTCGAATCGAATGAGCTATACGTTGCCAGAGAGACCCGATGACGGCGAACGACAGGCTTCGGAGTATTGATGTATGAGTCATCGATACTTCGGAGCCCTTGTTTCTATGTTTTGCCACAGGATTACTGTAATTTGACGTGCTTCCTGTGATATACTTTATTCTATGTAAATGTCCTTTGCTTTTTCTGTGATTGCTGATTGATGAATAGATCTTTGTCGAGTACGTGTGCTACTATGCTTTTAACCGAGTTACAAATCGGAATTTGCCGATATATCGAATATGAAAGACCTAATTATGTTGAATTCAAAAAAAGAAGAAAAGTACAATGAAGAATGTATTGTATGTGAAGCTCCGCTTGTTTATCTTGAGAAAGATGAACTGATGGAATGTGTGCTTTGTCATAAAAAAGAATTCAGTAAAACCCGATGTCAGAATGGACATTACGTGTGTAATGATTGTCACACAAAGGGAATGGATGTCATTATCTCCATGTGCTTGAAGGAATCGTCTCAAAATCCAATTGAAATCATCCGGACCATGATGAATGCTTCATTTTGTCATATGCATGGACCGGAGCATCATGTTATGGTTGGGGCAGCGTTGCTCACTGCGTATAAAAATGCCGGTGGAAATATAGAACTTAAGGATGCCCTAATTGAAATGATGCATAGAGGAAAAGCTGTTCCGGGTGGAGCATGTGGATTCTGGGGAGCATGTGGAGCCGGAATCAGTGCCGGTATGTTTGTATCAATTATCTCCGGTTCTACTCCGTTGTCTACGGAATCATGGGGACTTGCAAACAAAATGACATCTAAAGCGCTTGACGCAATCGGATCGATTGGTGGACCGCGATGTTGTAAACGGGATTCGTATCTGTCTATTCTAGCTGCAATTGAGTATGTAAAAGAACATTTTGGTATCGAAATGGACGCATCAGATATTCAATGCAGTCATTATAAACAAAACAACCAATGCATCGGAAACCGGTGTCCGTTTCGTAATATGTAAATCGGAGACCCGCTATGAAAAGTCAAGTATAAAATAAGCAAAAATTTGAATTTCCTTATCGGTGTGGTTGTGTTTGGCAATATCAATGCCGACATAAATCATGAGGTTATACCTCCCTTTCTAATGATTGCTACTTGACAGTCTCCTTCAAATTCGCTATAATAATAGTCGCAAATTTTTAGTGGACTTTTCCGGATTCTGTCATCTTTTTGCCACACAGCTATCTTGTGATAGTTGTGTGGCTTTTTTGTTGCCTGTATCTCGGAAGTATTAGCAGAATGGAGGACTATATCTGTATGGAGAAAATTTTTTTGTCTCTTACCAAGACGCGCCGTAGTGTACGGGCTTATAAATCGGAACCTGTCCCTTCCAAGGCTTTGGACGCTGTACTGGAAGCAGGGACTTACGCTCCTACCGGCGAAGGACATCAATCTCCAACCATCATTGCAATTACAGACCCCAAATATAGGCGGGCGATTGCATTGGGCTATCCGGCTCAGGAATCCGGTCAGCCCGCAGCACGCAAACAAAACTATATCGTTCGGACAATTTGTGGAGAAGAGGGAAAGCATGCAGACCAATAACAAAATGGCGGTTACGCCAGTTGGAAAACTCATCTGGCAAATGTCAATACCGCCACTGATTTCCATGTTTATGCAATATTCCTATAATCTGATAGACAGCGCGTTTGTAGCGCGGTTGAGTGAAAATGCTTTAACGGCTGTTTCCCTGTCGTTTCCCATTACAACTTTGATGAATGCGACATCTATCTGGATTGGCGTTGGCGTGAATGTACTGATTGCAGGGTATCTTGGACAGAGAAAGCAGAATGAGGCAAATACTACCGTCACACATGGATTGCTACTGGCCTTTGGAATTGGTGCTTTGCTCAATCTTCTGTCATTACTGATTATGAAACCCTACTTTGGAGCATTCACCAATAACGAAGAAATTTATCATTTGAGTCTTGCCTATATGAGCGTATGTTCGTTCATGCAAATTCCCAACATGGTGCATATCGCAATCCAGAAGATGATACAGGCTACTGGGAACATGATTGCTCCTATGTGGTTCCAGATTGCAGGAGTGGTCGTTAATTTT